>JAJFJJ010000001.1 GCA_021774195.1 Nitrosomonas sp.
ACATCAATACCGTACAAATCCTGAATATGATATTGAATATCTCGATAGCTCATGCCGTGGCTAAACAGGGAGACAATTTTGCGATCAATTTCCGGGGACAGTTGGGTCTGGTGTTTTTTAATCAGCTGTGGATCAAACGTACCTGCACGGTCTCTTGGCGTATTCAGTTCAAAGCTGCCTGAGCCTGTCTTAACAATTTTCGAACCCGTGCCGTTCTTTCTATTGGGTGTATCTTCGTGAGCAAGGTGATGATCCAGTTCAGCTGTGATGGCTGCCTCTGTTAACTGTTTGATCAATGGCATTAAAACGCCATCCTTGCCAGTCAAATCTTTTCCTGCCTGTAACTCTGATAATGCTTTATCGAAATCAAATGGTTGGGACATGTGTCACTCCTATATGCTTATGCATAAATATTAACGAAATGACACAGAATTTTGAACACTACCTATTTTCAAGTCGATACAATAGTTGCAACAAACTAATAATTGCCCCCGCAACCAACTATTCTTCCTCATAATCACGAACCATGAGGCTATACAGGAATACTTGATACACGAGATAACTCATCATTCTCGTTAACTATCTTATTCTTACCTGATATATTTCCTTCCTAAGAAAGCTTGTCACTACAATAATTATCCAGTCAATCAATTTTTGATCACCTGGTTCGATCATCATTTTGAATTTGTTGTAATAAAGAATCGCCGCTTCTTATCTTTTGCTGCTTTCCTGCTGAGATCTTCAATATTCCATCTAGATCGCCGTGCCAATCAATAGCGTATTCTTCTTCGCTCGCTTTAGACGTGAATATAATCTTTTCGACCAGCCCTCTGTGCAGGTAGACATGCAGCTTCTGATCTAGAACTTACACAGCGAATGATATTGACCTGAAAAACGATAACAAATTATGAGATTTTATTATTGCGTTAATGTAAGTTACATACATACTTGTCCAGACAATAAGCAACCACTTACCGGATAAACTTTAACCGCTCCATCCACGGCTCTGTGATTGTTCTGATTTTGGCATCATCGTTCAAGACTTGATGAAGGATTTTTACTTTTTTCTGTATAAGTTCGTCACTTAAAACAGTCTTAGAATCTGTGTTTATCAATTGTTCCGTTAGGACGCTACATTCTTTTTCCAGAATGGCCAACTCATCCCAATTACTATTTTTAGCTGCCACTAACATTTTACCAGTAACCAACATAATCTCTTCATAGACTGCAATAATCTGGATACCATCCATTTTTGATGTTGTCTTTTTCATAAAATAACAAAAACTTTAAACTTTACAAAATAATTTCACTGTGATTTCGAATGGTTATTCAAGCACCATTTAACTTGTTTAACGACCAATTAAATTTTTTATTAATTTCTGGACTGCCCCATTTTTTCTGTTCATCATGTCTCCCTATGACACATGGCATTCACAAACCACACTTCGCCTACAGTTATTACGAACATGACAAATTACATACCTGTGACAGAATGAAACAGACCGTAAATCTTAGATAAAAAATTGATGTGCAATTATTTGTTGTGTCATATTGCGACATTTGAATTTATTTTGTTAAGATCATTAAGGGCGTCAACAAATAGAACAATCTAGCTTTGTGTACTGGATGTTTTTTTTCGTTATATTTGGAAACGAGCCCGATACATTGGTTCTTAATATTGCGCTTTCTATTGTTATGATCTTTGAAGCGATAACATGTCGACACTAGAACCGTCAGTTTTAATAATGCTCACCGCGCCTGTATTCACATAATTTTGGCATCAGATACTCCTACAATTTTTAATCAGCCTATAAAAACTGTGACCATTGGGCCACCCCTTTTAACAATTAAAATTGTCTGACTTAAATTTCCATTAAGTTAAAAAGTTGATTATCCAAACACAACTTAAGTGGGTTTTAACCATTATCCTAAAATCCTCTGTTGATCGCTTCAGCATTTGCTAGTCTTATGAAATAAAACAAATATTTTATCAAATGCCACGTATCCTAAAGGTGAGCCACGCTATGAGGATTTTAGGATCATTTTAGTTGTTAACGGTAGGTTTTCTGGAAAGTTAAATTTTCACACCTTGTTGCATATATCCAACCGATTAGTTAATAAAGACCGCCCATTAAATAAAACACTTTTTCCTATAGTTGTTATCTTGTAAAATAAGAAACGTTTTCAGGAAGTTTCTTGTTATGTTGAATTAATATGCAATCTTCTAAAAAAGAGAGTACAGAAGAAAGTCTTAGGCTTTTAATCGTTAATTGTTCCAGTAATAAATTTGAGCATATAAAGCGAGTAATTGATGAGGGTATACTGCATGTTGATTGTTCATATGCCAGAAACAATGATGAAGCGTTTCATGTATTAACTAAGAAGCGATGGGATATTGTTTTATCAGGCCATGATCTAACGCAGCCCAATGCCATTGACTTGTTACAGTGGATAGAAAACCGTAACTTAAACCTGCCTCTAATTATTGTATCTGCTTATCCTGAAGAAAATGTAGCCAATGAATTGATGGCTTTAGGTGCGGCCGATTATATAACGAGCGCCAAGCTGACAAGACTCGTTCCGGCAATAAAAAGAAGCATGACCGAAATGGTTCGGCAGCAAGAGTTTAAACAAGTTCAGTCTGATTTGCAAAAAACAGAAGATCGTTTTCAAACTATTACATCCAATCTTCCTGGCGTTGTATTTCAATTTTTACTAACAAATAATCATAAAATAAATTTTCCTTATGTTAGTGATGCCTCTGAAACGCTTTTGGGTATTTCACCCCAGCATTTAATTGCAAATTCGGCATTATTCTTTGATTTGATTTTGCCCGATGACAAAGAAAATTATGACCAGTTGATGGCACTATCAGCATCAAAACTTTCTACTTTGAATTGGGAAGGACGCATCCAAGTAAAAGGCGACAACGATTACAAATGGATTAGTTTACGTGCAACACCTAGAAGAATAGTAGGTGACGGAACAGTATGGGACGGCATTATGATCAACATCACCAGAAATAAGCAGTCGGAAAATGAGATCACCCAATCACGTGAACACTTGGCAGAACTTTCATCCTATCTGCAAAAAATTAAAGAGCATGAACGTGCCCGTATCGCGCGAGAAATACATGATGATATTGGAGGAACATTAACAGCGATAAAATGTGAATTATTACCCTGCATTGACAAGACTGCTCGTTTACCTGATTTCTATCAGAAAAAAGCAGCATCAATTGAAAATTTGGTAGATCATGTTATTGATAGCACTCGGAGAATCTCTCTTGATTTAAGGCCCGGGATTTTAGATTGTGGCATTGTTGCTGCTATTCAATGGCAAGCAAAAGAGTTTAGTGTGCGCACAAAAATACCTTGTCATGTCATTTGCAGTAAAGATGAAATTTCGCTAGATGCAGATCTCTCGATTGCCATTTTTCGTATTTTCCAGGAAACTTTAACGAATATATCAAAGCATGCAAATGCTTCTTATATCAAAGTTAAGCTTTCTGAATCTAAAGAGATTGTTTCATTAGATATAGTAGATAATGGGCATGGTATAACCGACTCAGATCTAAGTAAACCGAATTCATTTGGAATTAGAGGAATGCGCGAACGTTGCCAACAATTAAAAGGAACATTCCAAATTGTTAATAACCCAAGTGGCGGCACAAAAGTCGAGATACGTATTCCTATAGAAGCAAACACAAATCTACCACAAACTATGTTTAGCCAAAGAAAGTGTGAAAAAGCGCAACTTAGTTATGTGAAAATACGAAAAGCAAACTCATAATATCAATATCTGGAGAGTTCAATGATAAGTGTGATGATTGCGGACGATCATGCAATTGTTCGCCAAGGCTTGAAGCAGATATTAAGTGAAACTGATGATATCAATGTTGCCGGAGAGGCAGAGACAGGTTTCCAAGCAATTACAATTGCGCGTCAACAAGATTTTGACGTGATGTTACTTGATATTTCTTTACCAGACAGAAACGGTATAGAAATTTTGAAGCAAATTAAAAAAGATCGGCCACAACTGGCTGTTCTAATGCTGAGTATGCATAACGAACATGAGTTTGCTGTTCGCGCCTTAAAAGCAGGAGCTGCTGGATATCTAAATAAGCAGAGTGCGCCCGCGCAACTTGTCGTTGCTATTCGTCAAGTTGCCTCAGGTGATAAATATGTGAGCCCTGCTGTCGCGCAAGAACTCGCCAACACCATTAATTCAGACTCCGATCAGCCCTTATACTCAATTCTATCTGATAGAGAGTTTCAAACACTTTGCTTGATTGCGGAAGGAAAAACACTGGCTGACATATCCACTGAAATGTTTTTGAGCCCAAAAACAGTCAGCGTTTATCGGGCACGTATTTTAGAAAAATTAAAGTTAACGAATAATTCAGAATTGATCCGTTATGCAATTAAAAACAATTTAGTCGATTAGTTTTTATACGGCCAAGCATACCAAGAAATACTCGTGAAAAACTCGTTCTACTTAAGGGCACCTCTAAAAATTCAGATTTTCAAACAAGGCAAGAACAAAAATACTGGCACAGCATACCACTGATATGTAGACAATATTTTTTATGAGTAACACAGCATTGTGACGAAACATGAACCTTTAGAAGCGCCCTTAAACCTAAATTCCTCAGTTGATCGCTACAAAAACAATCAACCTGATGAAATTACGAATAATATTTTTAATATGATAGACACCATTTTGGTGAGCCTCGCTATGATGTTTATAGCACACTATTGTTTCATTTTTACTGTGTTGCAATTCGTTGTGAACTCGTTATTACTCCTCATTGCGCCTTGCCAAAAAGAAACAATATCGCACTCTAAACACCATCCAACTGAGGATTTTAGGTTAAATTCAACAGACTGCTAGCAAGGAACATACATGAATGTGCTCATAATTGAGGACAACCAGGATATCGCAGCGAGTATCTATGACTATCTGGAAGCTTTAGGTTATACCGTTGATGCAGCTGGTGATGGTGCAACAGGCTTGCATCTTGCGCTCACTAATAACTATGATGTCATTATTCTAGATCTTGGCTTACCCGCTATTGACGGCACCGATCTTTGCCGTCGACTGCGTCATGATGCGCATCATACGGTGCCAGTAATTATGTTGACCGCAAGAGATTCACTCGAAAGCAAATTGGAAGGTTTTAAATCTGGCGCCGATGATTACTTAGTCAAGCCTTTTGCACTAAAAGAACTTGCAGCACGCGTCAAAGTATTATCAGAACGAATCAACCGTGCACCGGTCTCGCAACTGCAGATTGGCGATCTATCACTTAATGTGGAGACTCACGAGGTATCACGTTCTGGCAAATCTATTAGCCTCAACCCGACACTATTTCGGTTATTGACATTTTTAATGCAAAACCCACATCGAGTTATCAATCGTGAAGAGTTAGTCTACGCCGTTTGGAAAAACAACCCACCAGACAGTGATGCTTTGCGCACTCATCTCTCCAATTTAAGACAAGTTGTCGATAAACCATTTGAATATTCTTTGATATATACGATAAGAGGTTTTGGCTATAAATTAACAGACAAATATGCAAACGACTAAACACCTTAGTCGACGTATCACCTATGCATTTTTATTATTTGGTGCAGTACTAACCCTAGTACTTGGGCTAGGTATGATTATTGCACTGAAATCAATTGAAACCAGCGTGCTTGATGACATTCTGTATACCGAGCTAAAGGAGTTTCAACGACAAGATAAAGATTCTTCCCAATTCGCACAATTCCCCCTTTCACGCGCTACAATTATTATTCATACCGCATCACTCGATCAAATTGCCAATATGCCGGAACATGTGCGCGATCTTCCCCAAGGGATTCATGATGTAACCTATAATTATCGAGATTACCGAATTTTAATTGAACATTCCGGCAATGTTCGCTATGCCATTCAGTTTGACGACACCAGCATTCATCAGCGCGAGCGCGATTTTGTTCGCCTGGTTCTGTTATGTTCTATTTTATCTTTGATAGTCGCATTTTTTGTTGGCTGGGGCATGTCGCATCGGATTATTCACCCAATCAGAAAACTTGCTTACCAAATCATGGCATTCAAGAATCAACCCGGTGAATCTTTGGATTTATCAGAATTTGGCGACGATGAAATTGGTGTCTTGGCTCGTAAATTACAACATTACCACGAGCAATTACAACAATTGCTAGTACGTGAAAAAGAATTTGCCAGTAACGTCAGTCATGAACTAAGAACACCCGTTACCAGCATCAGCTTAGCTGCAGAAGTCTTGGCCACAAAAACAGATTTGTCTGATATTGATTATGCACGAATTCAGCGTATTCAACGAGCAGTCGGTGAGATGTCTGAACTGATTGAGACTTTTTTAATTTTGGCCCAAATTAATGATGTATCAATCCAACAAAATAATACTTGTCAGATGGGGCCCATCGTTCGCAAAGTAATTGAGCAGCAACGAGTATGGTTAGGTAAAAAACCTGTAAAGGTACTTATTGAAGAAGATGAGCCATTAGATGTCACCGCACACCCAGGCATTCTTAGTGTTTTAGTAGCCAATTTGGTGCGAAATGCATTTCGTTATACCGAACAGGGTTTTATTAAGGTATCTATAACAAATAGCCAATTGACTGTACTTGATACTGGTATTGGTATTGATATGGCAACACAAAACCAAATCTTTAAAGGTTATGTGAACATCAGTTCCGTTGATACCAATCGAGTCGGGTTGGGATTGGCCATTGTGCAGCGTATTTGTGAACGCTATGGTTGGAAGGTTTTGTTTGAAAGTGAGAAAGATCAAGGCTCCCAATTTACTGTCATATTCCATTCTGAACACATCAATGAAAACTAAACGCTATAATCAAGCCCAATCCAATGAATCTAAATTCCTCAGTTGGCCGCTACAAAAACGACCAACCTTATGAAATTAAGAATAATATTTTTAATATGATACACACCTCTTGGGTGAGCCTCGCTATGATGTTTATAGCACGCTATTTTTTCATTTTTGCTGTGTTGCAATTCGTTGCAATAACTCGTTATTTCGCCTCAT
>JAJFJJ010000002.1 GCA_021774195.1 Nitrosomonas sp.
CTACCACCCACAGGGGTATCCTTAGCTCCCGGTGAGTTCATCATCGGCACGCAAGCATTGGATGCGGATGATTTCGTCATCTACAACGATACAACAGGAGAACTACTTTATGATGCAGATGGTAGCGATGCTGGCGCCGCAGTACAAATTGCTACGGTTGGCGTTGGGTTGAGTATGACTAATGCAAATATTGTGGCAATTTAGATGGTTAAGCTGGGCGCTTACGAAGCTGGTATCTGATCAACGTGTTTTAATACACATTTTCAGTGGCTTGATTTTATTTCAAGGATAGCTGTTAGTGGTGATTGAGGAACCAATAAACTGTTAATGGAAAGCAAGATACTTATACCAATACTTCTACGGGCAGCGGATGCCCAAGGAATGCGGTCGGGCTGGCTGTTCGACCATATGCACCAGATTGCATGATGACGACAAGATCACCAACTTCAGCTTTTGATAATTCCACGCTATCGCCAAGCAAGTCCAAAGGGGTGCATAACGGACCAACAATGGAAACGGTCTCTTTTTCACAATTGTTTACTTTGTTACCAATCATAATTGGGTAATTTTTTCGAATGATCTGTCCCAAATTACCTGTGGCGGCCAAATGATGATGCAACCCACCATCCGTTACCAGAAAAACTTGTCCACGAGAATATTTACGTTCTAACACACGGCAGACATAAATTCCCGCCTCCGCCACCATATAACGGCCCAATTCAAGCACTATTTGCGCTTCTGGTAAAGCACGTTTCACATCGGGTAACAAATGTTTTAGGTGATTACCAATAGCGGCAATATTAAGTGGTTTCTCACCCGGAAAATAAGGAACGCCAAAACCGCCGCCAATATTTAACATCTTCACCGGTGAAGGTGCATCCTGAGAAAGTTCGATTCCTAGTTGGAATGTTTTTTCATGTGCTTCTTTAATAGCATCTGCATTCAGATTTTGTGATCCACTAAAAACATGAAAGCCAACAAAATTTAATTTAAGATTACCTAATCTTTTCAGCATTAGTGGCACACATTCGGCATCAACACCAAATTGCTTGGCACCACCACCCATCTTCATGCCCGAAGATTTCAGTTCAAAATCCGGGTTAACACGAATGGCAACATTTGGGCGGATTTTTAATTTATTCCCTAACTGAGCAATTAACTCCATCTCCTGCTCAGATTCCATATTGAGTACAATATTTGCCGCAATCGCACTGGAGAGCTCTTTTGCGTTTTTACCGGGCCCCGCAAAACTAATTCGCTCAGATTGCATGATTGTATCGAGTGCAACCCCCATTTCTCCAACAGATGCCACATCTATTCCATCAACCAAGTTTGCCATATGCTGCACGATTGCAGGCATAGGATTGGCTTTCATTGCATAATGCAGATGGATTTCTTCAGGCAGATGTTTCCGAAGTAACGCGATTCGCTCAGAAATCCCCTGCCTATCGTAGGCATAAAACGGGGTTCCACCAACTCGTTGAGTGAGCCTAGTTAGTGGCATTCCGCCAATCTGTAGGCAATTATTGATTACAGGAAATTGAGTCGATACTGCATGTTTTGATTTTTGCCGCACGTCAATCACTTGTTATCATCCGTGAAGATATGTTCCATCTCTATAAATAAAGATTTACGATCTATCTTGCCATTTGGGCTTCTTGGCAAGTCTCTTTTACGTATATCAAAATAACTGGGCACCATATAAGCTGGAAAACGTTGTTTACAAATGCTCGATAATTCCTCTTCATTTAGTACCCTCCTCGCTTTTGGCGTCGCAATAACTAGAATTGCTTGTCCTAATACCGGGTGAGGCACACCGATCGCAACCGCTTCACTGATATCTCCTGTCGCATAAATCACTTCCTCAATTTCAGTCGGACTTATTCGATAACCGGATGTTTTAATCATCTCATCTCGCCGACCGATGAAATACAAATAGCCATCTTCATCCATTTTTACAGTATCACCAGACCATACTGCAAGTTCTGGAATCTGCAAACCATTTTGTCGCGGGTCAATCGGTTTAAAACATTTTTTTGTTTCTTCTTTATCGTTCCAATAGCCCATAGCAACTAAAGCGCCACGATGCACTAATTCTCCAGGCTCTCCTGGCGCACAATATGAACCATCCTTGCGTAACACCAAAACTTCGGCATTCGGTATCGCTTTTCCAATAGAGTCAGGACGTTTGTCTATTTGTTCAGGAGGTAAATAGGTGGAGCGAAAAGCTTCAGTTAACCCATACATCAAAAATATTTTTGTAGCAGGTAATGCTGATCGAAGTAAGTCGAGTGTTGTGCGTGGCATTGCACCACCCGAGTTAGTAATATAGCGCAATGTCGTCACGCTATCCCAATTCAACTGCGCCAATTGAATCCACAATGGCGGGACAGCTGCTAGCCCAGTAATTGATTGGCTTTCTATGATTCTTATAATATCGCGTGGCAGCAAGTAATTCATCAAAACATTTGTTGCGCCAACATAAAATGCCGTTGTCAGTTGACTCAACCCATAATCAAAACTTAATGGCAGCACTGACAGTATTCTATCATCCGAATTATTATCTAAATACTGCGCGACACTTTTTGCGCCTTCGACAATATTAAGGTGTGAAAGTACCACACCTTTTGGTTTTCCTGTGCTTCCAGAGGTGTAAAGAATAGCCGCCATATCGCTATCAATGGTACGACTTGGGGGGGTTATTCGCGAAGATGAATAAAGGTCCTCCCATCGAAAAATATTTAATCTTGGCAACTCTGAGAGCCTGTCTCTTACATCGACTACTAGCACCGTTCGAAGATCACGGCAATTCGGTATGACATCTGCTAAGGTTTTCAATCTTTCCGCTGAAGTCAGCAAAATGCTAACATTACAATCAGTTAGAATATATGCAACCTGGTCTGGTTTAAGCAGCGGATTAATTGGCACAAAAACTCCCCCAGCCAAAGCAACTGAGAAAAAGCAATTTACCGTTTCTATGCGTTTTTCAAGATAAATAGCCACCCGCTCATATCGACTAAGACCAATATCGAGAAGCCCACCAGCAATTGACTCAATGTCTTTGGTTAAATCAAGATATGATTTCTTTTGATTGCGATAGATTAGCGCATCATTACCGGGAACTTGATTGGCTGCACAATAAATTAGATCTTGAACAAGATGGGCCATCAATAATATCGTTATAAAATTTAGCTTGATGCCTTCCTAATAAGAACAAAGCTAGCTTGAATATTACAACAGCACATTAGCTGCTAGAAAGGACCCGTTATTTCGTAAGTAATACCATCTTCAGAACGCCCGCTGATCCCACGTTGGGAACTAAAATATAGTCTGCTTCCATCCGGACTAAAAGCAGGTCCTGTTATTTCTGAACGATCTTGACCGACAATTTGTAGCAAAGGATAGATTTCATTATTACTGATAATGACGATTTGCATATTCCCTTCATCCTCTGCAACTAATAAATCACCGTGTTTATTTGCAGTGATATTATCAACACCGGATAATACAGGCCATAGATAGAAAGCAGGATTATATACAATACTTAATTGACGGTCTTCAACGTGATAAGCCCACACGCGATCATCACCTTTGGTTGTAAAATAAACAACTTTTTCGTGATACCAGATCCCTTCCCCACCGTTGAAACGCATCGCATTCTTCAATTGTTTACGCGTCGGTTTACTCTGTGCCAATGGGTCCGGCAAACGGTGCCAGCGAACTTTACCAATACCGCCATCAACCACTTCAGCAACTTCTAGGTAACCATCTTCTAGACTGGGGTTTCCATTGTCATCAAACTTATTGGCTGTATAACGATACAAACACCCATCAGGTTCATCTTCAGTCAAATATAATTGCAGATGCGCTGTGTCGACAGCAACCGCTTCATGCTTAAATAATCCTAGCGCAGTTCTAACAATCGGTGGTTGAACACCGAACGGGTCGCATTCCCAAACTTGCCCTCTATCGATTTCTTCGCACGATAGCCATGTTTTCCATGGCGTATGCCCGCCAGCACAATTGCGAGTTGTATTTCTGAGAATAGAATAAGCCCCGGCAATCTCTCCTTGCGGATTGAATCGTAAAGCGCCAGCACCGCCCGCGCGATTCTCCATTTCACAGTTTGATACATAGACCCACCCGCCATCATCTGCAGTAAAAACAGCTCCTCCATCAGGCGCAGCATGCCACGTATGATCAAATACTTTTTTATTGGATCGTGCAAGAATTCGGGATGAAAACCCTTTGGGAAGGCGTATACCATTATGATCCGGTGAACGTAACGAACCTAACGCCGACTTTGATAGTGGTGAAGCCTGTAGTGAGTCAGTTAAGAAACTGTTACCAACAAATGTGCCCAGGCTCATAAGACCGTATTGCATGGCCTTACGTCTCTGGGCATTAAATTTATCCATATTTATAGTAATAAATCAACAATGATTTAAAAAATAGACAGGACAACACCTTAGTGCTTGATCACTCTCTCGGTCACTTTAGCTTTCTTACCAGTTTGAATACTGCTTGTCGTAGTAATCGATTCAGAATCAAGCCCCGGTTTATGCTCCAAGGCTAAATCAAAAACCTGATCAATCCATTTAACCGGGTGAATAGTTAGTTGGCTTTTGATGTTAGCAGGAATATCTTGCAAGTCTTTAACATTCTTTTCCGGTATCAGAACTACTTTAATGCCGCCACGATGTGCGGCCAATAATTTTTCTTTCAGGCCGCCAATTGGTAGCACTTCGCCACGTAAAGTAATTTCCCCTGTCATGGCCACATCCGCTTTCACAGCAATACCAGTTAACACTGATACCATCGCCACACAAATTCCAATTCCGGCACTTGGCCCATCTTTTGGTGTTGCACCTTCAGGCAAATGAATGTGAATATCATTCTTCTGATAAAATTCTTCATCAATTCCTAATACCTGAGAACGACTTCTAACTACAGATAACGCCGCTTGAATTGATTCCTGCATTACTTCGCCAAGCTTACCGGTGGTAATTGTTTTCCCTTTACCAGGCAAAACCACTGATTCGATGGTTAATAATTCACCACCCACCTCAGTCCATGCCAATCCAGTGACTTGTCCAATTTGATTTTCTTCTTCAGCAACACCATAGGAAAATCGCCTGACTCCCAAGAATCCGTCCAAGTTTCGAGAAGTTATTGATATTTTCTTTTTGTTTTTCTTAAGTAGCAAAGCCTTAACCGCTTTTCTACATAACTTAGATATCTCTCGTTCCAAAGCACGCACACCAGACTCTCTCGTATAATAACGAGTGATGTCACGCAACGCAGACTCTGAAACGGTCAGTTCATTTTCTTTAAGACCGTGGTTCTCCATTTGTTTGGACAATAAATAACGAGTAGAAATGTTAAGTTTCTCGTTTTCGGTATATCCAGACAAATTAATCACTTCCAGTCGATCTAACAATGCTGGTGGAATATTTAA
Organism: Nitrosomonas sp.; assembly: GCA_021774195.1. Lineage (GTDB taxonomy): Bacteria > Pseudomonadota > Gammaproteobacteria > Burkholderiales > Nitrosomonadaceae > Nitrosomonas. The sequence goes on from JAJFJJ010000002.1 coordinate 5,459, forward strand.
TGAATTTGCTGTGGCTACAAACATGACGTCTGATAAGTCATACTCAACTTCAACATAATGATCAACAAATGTATTATTTTGCTCTGGATCCAATACTTCCAACAATGCAGAGGCAGGATCACCCCGAAAATCCATCCCCATCTTATCGACTTCATCCAGCAAGAATAAAGGATTCTTAACCCCTACCTTGCTCATATTATGTAAGATTTTTCCTGGCATCGACCCAATGTATGTTTTACGGTGGCCACGAATCTCTGCTTCATCCCGAACCCCCCCTAAAGACATACGAATGAATTTCCGGTTGGTTGCTCGTGCAATAGATTGTCCCAAAGACGTTTTACCCACTCCCGGGGGGCCGACCAAACACAGAATCGGTGCTTTTAATTTCTCAACCCGCTGTTGTACCGCTAGATATTCAACAATTCTTTCTTTAACCTTTTCTAAGCCATAGTGATCTTCCTCAAGAACGGCTTCAGCAGCAGTTAAATCCTTGCTAATTTTATTCTTCTTTTTCCAGGGCAACCCTACCACGGTATCAATGTAATTACGCACGACGGTCGCTTCAGCCGACATGGGAGACATTAAACGCAATTTTTTCAGCTCAGATTCAACTTTGACACGAGCTTCTTTTGGCATTTGTGCTGCTTTTATTTTTTTCTCAATTTCCTCTAAATCAGCGCCATCTTCACCTTCACCCAGCTCCTTCTGAATTGCCTTAACTTGCTCATTAAGATAGTAATCGCGCTGACTTTTCTCCATCTGTCTTTTTACTCTACCGCGAATACGCTTCTCTACCTGAAGAATATCTAACTCAGTCCCCAACAACCCCAATAAATGTTCTAAACGCTTGGATACATCAAAGATTTCTAGCACTTCTTGCTTTTGCTCGAGCTTCAATGGCAGATAGGCAGCAATAGTGTCTGCTAAACGTCCCGCTTCATCAATACCACCCAACGATGTAATTATCTCTGGTGGAATTTTTTTATTTAACTTCACATATTGATCGAATTGATCCAAAATGGCGCGACGTAATGCTTCAGCTTCCGGTCTATCAGTATCTTCAATGATAATTTGTGACGCTTTTCCAGTGAAGTGTGTTTCTGTCTCAATTACCTCATTCACACGAGCTCGCTGAGTGCCCTCTACCAAAACCTTTACGGTTCCATCAGGTAACTTTAGCATTTGTAACAAACTAGCCACGCTACAAACTTCATAGAGGTCTTCTGGCTCCGGATCATCTTTTGCCGCTATTTTTTGTGCGACAAGCAAAATACTTTTATTAGAGTCCATTGCCAACTCAAGGGCTTTGATAGATTTTTGCCGGCCAACAAATAAAGGGATCACCATATGCGGAAAGACGACTACATCTCGCAATGGCAATAAGGGTAAAACTAACTGCTCTGAATCATTAACTATAGATGTCATTTTTCCTTCACTCTATATCATTTTATCGTAGAGACTATGTATGGACGTAAACCAAAAACTCAAGATTTACCACTGCTATCACAGTAACATAGTTCTAGTCAGAACGAGTGCTAAAAATAAAAGCAGAATATAGGTATATTCTGCTTTCATCATGCTATGTAGTGTCACAATAAAAGTGCATCCTACTTAGCGTTTTTCGCGACCTTAGCTTGATCAGAATAAATCAGGATGGGTTTAATATCATCATTGACAGCGTTGTAATCTATCACAACTTTAGTGACGTTCTCCAATGAAGGAAGATCATACATAATATCCAGTAATATCTCTTCCAATATCGAACGCAGGCCTCGTGCCCCCGTTTTCCGTTTGAGTGCCTTTTTAGCAATTTCATGAAGCGCCTGCTCACGAAACTCTAGCTCCACACCACCTTCCATATTGAACATCTTCCAATATTGCTTGATGAGCGCATTCTTGGGCTCAGTCAGAATCTGGATCAACGCGGCTTCATTAAGTTCATCCAAAGTAGCAACCACAGGCAAGCGGCCAACAAACTCAGGAATCAATCCAAATTTAACAAGATCTTCTGGTTCTGCATCTTGTAAGACTTTATTCATATCTTTCCGGTTACTACTTTTGACATCAGCACCGAAACCAATGCCGCCCTTTTCAGAACGTGCTCTTATTACTTTATCAAGTCCATCAAATGCGCCACCGCAAATAAATAGTATATTTGTAGTGTCTACTTGCACAAACTCTTGGTTCGGATGCTTACGACCACCTTGAGGAGGCACCAGTGCCGTTGTTCCTTCAATAAGTTTTAACAACGCTTGCTGTACACCTTCGCCAGAAACATCGCGTGTAATCGACGGATTGTCTGACTTACGTGAAATCTTGTCAATTTCATCGATATAAACAATGCCACGCTGTGCTTTATCAGCATCGTAGTTACATTTTTGCAATAGTTTCTGGATAATATTTTCGACATCCTCGCCAACATAGCCCGCTTCGGTCAAAGCGGTCGCATCAGCCATAATAAATGGCACATCCAATAGTCGAGCAAGAGTTTGCGCCAGCAATGTTTTACCCGACCCTGTCGGCCCAATAAGAAGAATATTACTTTTGGCTAATTCAATGTCATCGTCGTCATCTTTATTTGCGATACTATTTAGGCGTTTATAATGATTATAAACTGCAACAGAGAGTATCTTTTTCGCTGATTCTTGTCCGATAACATATTGGTTCAGTATCTGGCAAATTTCGCGCGGAACAGGTAAATTTGATTTAACTAGCTTTGTCGCATCATCACCCTGCATTTCTTCGCGAATGATATCATTACAAAGTTCGATACATTCATCACAAATAAAAACAGAGGGGCCAGCAATAAGTTTTCTAACTTCATGCTGACTTTTACCACAAAACGAACAATAGAGCAGTTTCTCACCACTAGCTTTATCTGGCATATTTTTATCCTACCTTATTATCAGGTCGTACCACCCGAAATTAAAAGAAGACCTCAATGTCCTTTCACACTAATATTTGCAAAAGTTAATCTTCTACCCCTTCTTCTCTCTGCGATATCACAGCATCAATCAAACCATATTTCACTGACTCATCACCGCTTAAAAAATTGTCTCTATCTGTATCTTTTTCAATATCAGAAACAGATCTCCCTGTATGCTTAGCCATTATTTCGTTAAGCCTTGTTTTCAAATACAGAATCTCTTTAGCGTGAATCTCAATATCTGATGCCTGCCCCTGAAAACCTCCCAATGGCTGGTGAATCATCACCCTTGAATTAGGCAAACAATAACGTTTACCTTTAGCGCCAGCAGTCAATAATAATGCGCCCATACTTGCCGCCTGGCCAATACATAGCGTACTGACATCGGACTTGATATATTGCATTGTATCGTAAATGGCCAATCCTGCTGAAACCATACCACCTGGAGAATTAATGTAGAAGTGAATATCTTTCTCCGAGTTTTCAGACTCTAAAAATAATAGCTGCGCAACAACCAAATTTGCAGATGTTTCTGTAACCGGTCCAATTAGGAAGACAACCCTCTCTTTCAGCAAACGAGAATAGATATCATAAGCGCGCTCTCCACGCCCACTTGTTTCAATAACCATTGGGATTAATCCCAAATTTCTTGGTTCCAAATTATGTTGCTGACCAGATTGTTGCATCATATTAGGCTATCCCCATTATTTCATCAAAAGTTACAGTTTTATCGACCAACTTTACTTTTTCTAATGCCCATTGCACCACATTATCTTCTAACGCCAATGCCTGCGCGTCCTTCAAGCGCTCTGCAGAGGCATAATGCCATTTTACAACTTGTTCAGGGTTCTCATAATTCTGCGCGGTATCTTCTATAATGCTACGAACCTTTTCTGGGGTAGCTTTCAAATCATGTACTTTCACTAACTCTGACAAAATTAACCCAAGCTTTATCCGTTCAACCGCTTTCTCTTTAAACATATCCGGCGTTAATTTTATATCTTTAGATTTCATCCCTTGAGATTCCAAATTTTCTTGGGCTTCTTTTAATAAACGTTCCTTTTCTTGATTGACCAGCACATTTGGTGTCTCAATAGGTGTAGTGTCCAGAAAGCATTGCATAATTTGTTCTTTAACCTTTGTTCTAGCACGTTTGGTGACTTCACGTTCAAGGTCATGCTTAATACCGACTCGCACTTTTTCTACATCACCATCGGGCACCCCTAATAATTTAGCAAACTCTGCATCTACTTCTGGCAAAACTGGCAGCGTTATTTCATTGATCTTCACATTAAACGTCACGGCCTTACCAGCAACTTCCTTGCTCCGATAATCTTCTGGAAACACCACGTCAAAGGATTTATCTTGATCCACACTTAGGCCAACTAATTCCGTTTCAAAGTCTTTCAGAAAACTGCCTTCTCCAATTATCAAATTGATGCCTTCTGCTTTTCCACCCGCAAAATCCTTACCCTCAATGACACCATGAAAATCAATACTCACACGATCCCCAGCCTGTGCCGGTCGATCTACAGGCTGATATTGGACTTGTTTCTTACGAATCATTTCAATCGTATTATCAATATCTTTTTCTTCTATCTGCACTACGGGTTTTTCTATATTTTGTTTGCTTAAGTCACCAAGCTTTATATCAGGGTAAACTTCAAATATAACGCCGAATCGATATTCTTCCAGATCATTATCACTTGATTCTTTTGTATCAAAGCGTGGATGTCCGGCAATTTTCAAGTCCAATTCCTTAACTGCCTCATCAAACTTTTTCTGTAATTCGTCGCCCAGCACATCTTGCTTAATCTCTATACCATATTTCTGAGAAACTATTTTCAATGGTACCTTTCCTGGGCGAAAACCATGCATTTTAGTTGTCTTTGCCAACCGTTTAAGACGGCTCTCAACTTCGTTGTTAACTTTTTCAGATGAAACAGACAGATCAAGACGACGCTCTAACGCACCGAGGTTTTCTACATTTGATTGCATTAACATTCCCGATTGATTAACAAATACTACAAAATAATGAATAGAAACATACTTGTCGTATTCGGATTAAAAAGGACCATTTAATGTCCCATTCGATTCAGAATATACTTTAAACAGTTTCAGTCTAGTGAACCGTACTGAGCACTATAAAATATGGTGCGAAAGGGGGGACTCGAACCCCCACACCTCTCGGCGCCAGAACCTAAATCTGGTGCGTCTACCAATTCCGCCACTTTCGCAATTGTATTTTTTCGGAGATTATACCTTGTTATTCCAACACTCGCAGCATACCTGAGGACTAATATAGAGTGCTAACCTTCTTTCTGACAGAATAGAGTCTGACCATTAATATTTCTACTATCTGACCCCATCAAATATAGATAAGTTGACATTAACTCTTCCGGTTGCGGCAAAGTTTTTTTAACTTCTCCAGGATGTGTTTTAGCCCGCTGCGGTGAATTCACAGCACCAGGTATTATTGCATTAACTCGCAAATTTTCAAACGTTTCCCATTCATTAGCCTGAATTTTCATCAACGCTTCCAAACCGGCTTTTGCCACGCCAAAGCCTCCCCAGAAAGCGGTAGGGTGATGCCCCTGTGTACCAACTGTCATAATGACACTAGCATCAGGTGACATTCTTAATAACGGCAAACAAGCCTTAGTTAGCGCAAATGGCACTAATAAATTAATATGTAATAATAATTGCCATTGTTCAAGCGTCTGATTCTCAATAGGACTTAAACCATGTAGAAATGCTGCATTGTGTAAAATGCCATCTAGCCGTCCCAGCTGCTCAGCGATTGCTTGTGCTAATACAGCATAATCTTCATCTTTTGTTCCTTCAAAATCCAATGGATAAATAATCGCTTGCGCTTTACCCAATACCTCAATTTCATCATAAACCGCTTCCAGCTTCTCTACCTTGCGCCCATGCAGAATAACTGTCGCGCCATGGCTGGCGTATGTCAATGCTGCAGCACGTCCTAAACCTTGGCCAGCTCCTGTCACAAGTATAACGCGATCTTGTAGCAACCCTTCAGGGGCAACATATTGTTGATATTTAGTCATAAATAGAAATGCTGTAACAGCAGAGAATAGAAAAAACAGATGATAAGAAAAAACAACACTCATTATAATAAAAAATGCCAGGCTCTATATAAAAGAACCTGGCTCACTCAATATAATTATACTAAGAAAAAATATTAAGCAATTTGTGGATTACATGTCCATACCGCCCATGCCACCCATACCGCCCATGCCACCCATGCCACCCATGCCACCACCAGCACCGGCAGAATCATCCTTCGGCAACTCGGCAACCATGGCATCAGTGGTTAACATCAAACTTGCAACAGATGCGGCATTCTGTAATGCTGAACGAGTTACTTTAGTCGGATCTAAAACACCAGTAGCGACCATGTCACCATATTCACCAGTTGCTGCATTGTAACCAAAGTTGCCGTCACCTTCTACTACCTTATTAACAACAACCGACGGCTCATCTCCACAATTGGTCACAATCTGACGCAATGGCTCTTCAAGCGCACGTAAAACAATTTTGATACCTGCATCTTGATCGTGATTATCACCTTTAACATTACGTAATGCAGGTATGGTACGCAGTAATGCAACACCGCCACCAGGAATAACACCTTCCTCAACCGCTGCTCGTGTTGCGTGTAATGCATCTTCAACGCGCGCTTTCTTCTCTTTCATTTCAACTTCTGTTGCGGCACCCACTTTAATCAATGCGACACCACCAGCTAATTTAGCAACTCTCTCTTGTAATTTATCTTTATCATAATCACTCGTTGCTTCTGCAATCTGGGTACGAATTTGTCCTACGCGGCTTTCAATGTTAGCAGCTTCACCGGCACCATCAATAATTGTGGTATTTTCTTTACCGATTTCCACTCGCTTGGCTTGACCCAATTCTTCCAGTGTAATTTTTTCCAGTGTCAGACCAACTTCCTCTGCAATGACGGTACCGCCAGTCAAGATAGCAATATCTTCCAACATAGCTTTACGACGATCACCGAAACCAGGCGCCTTAACTGCACATGTTTTCAGAATGCCACGGATATTATTAACAACCAGAGTTGCCAGCGCTTCGCCATCAATATCTTCAGCGATAATTAATAGTGGCTTGCCTGCTTTAGCAACCTGTTCCAATACAGGTAACAAATCACGAATATTTGAAATCTTTTTATCATGCAAAAGAATAAATGGATCATCAAGTAACGCAATCTGCTTGTCTGTATTACTTACAAAATATGGAGAAAGATAACCACGATCAAATTGCATGCCTTCCACGACATCTAGTTCATTCTGCAATCCAGAACCGTCCTCAACCGTGATAACCCCTTCTTTACCAACCTTATCCATGGCTTCAGAAATAATCTGCCCAATTTCCAAATCTGAATTAGCCGAAATGCTACCAACTTGAGCAATCTCCTTAGCTGTCGCACAAGGCTTTGAGAGCTTTTTCAATTCTTCTATGGTTGCAATGACTGCCTTATCGATACCACGCTTAAGATCCATTGGGTTCATACCAGCTGCAACATACTTCATTCCTTCTTTGACAATCGATTGTGCCAAAACAGTTGCAGTCGTCGTACCATCACCAGCCACATCAGAAGTCTTGCTTGCAACTTCTTTAAGCATTTGCGCACCCATATTTTCAAACTTATCTTTCAGTTCAATTTCTTTAGCAACTGAAACACCATCCTTAGTAATCGTCGGCGCACCATAAGAACGCTCCAAGACCACATTACGGCCTTTTGGTCCTAAAGTCACCTTTACTGCATCGGCCAAAACGTTAACACCGGCAACCATTTTATGGCGAGCTGTATCTCCAAAACTTACTTCTTTTGCTGACATAATCCTTCTCCTAATTTCTTAAATATTGTTTAGCTAGCGGTAAAAATGTTATTAGCTCTCAATAACACCCATGATATCTTCTTCACGCATGACCAAAAGCTCTTCACCTTCGACTTTTACTGCTTGACCCGAATACTTACCAAACAATACCTTATCACCAACTTTAACTTCAAGTTCACGAAGCTTGCCATCATCTCCAACCTTGCCTTTACCAACAGCCAAAATCTCACCTTGATCAGGCTTCTCAGTAGCGCTATCAGGAATCACAATCCCTGAGGTAGTTTTACGTTCTTCTTCCAGCCGTCTAACAATCACACGGTCATGTAACGGACGAATATTCATGCTTCATCTCCTAATTAAAATTAATAAATCTAAATCTATAAAATGATTTGTGCTATCAGTCTGATTGAATAACACAGGCTTAAACTTTTCACCTTAAAAACAACCAGCAACCTGTTTTTATATTTAATGAGTAATGCAAATACAAAACAGTATATAAAAATAAAAGCAATATTAGCACTCATCACTAGCGAGTGCTAACAATAGTATGGGCTGTCATCAATAATTTCAAGCGAGTTGGAAATAAATTTTTTAAAAATCTGAAAGTAACGACACCACTATCACGTTAGTCCTAGAAAAATCAGTTGAACACAGAGTTTGCATTGAATCTTAGGTCACAAGGCCAGGCGCCGTTCGAAGCCAATGGCCGTAGTCCTTGGCAAGGGCGGCAACACAGTATTGTGGCCTAAGATTCAATGCAAAACTGTGTAGCGTTATTACAATCACCTTCATGGTGTGCGAAACGCTTAGTTTTCATATTTGTAATTCTGTCACTTATATGCGGTTTTAGCGGTCAACTGATTTTTCTAGGTTAATACTTAAACAAGGTGGACTGATTCAACATAGAATCCTCAGTTGGATGGTGTTTAGAGTGCTTTATTTTTTCTTTCTGACAAGGCGCAATGAGAAGTGAACGAGTTATTGCAACGATTAGCCTGGGCAGTTTTCCGTACTCCGCCCATACCAAGACGTCTTAATATCAGCTGCATATTAGGGATAATCAGGAAAGAGATTGTGCGACTTTATTAGGACAAATGTAATCATCCTCAGGAATGAACCCCAGTGTCCGCCATTTAAATAGCGAGCAATGAGGCTCAACGGTGAGTTTTGTTAGATTGATTATTAGCCTGCTGGCTGCATTGAATTTTCAGGTTTTTTAACAAAGAGCTGTAATACAGCATCCGCACACAGAATTAAAATCAATGCGCTGATGAACAAGACCATGCCGGCAAATCCGTGCATGAAACCTTGGCCGGCAGCATCGCCGTAATGGTAAGTAATCAGCGTTAGCACGATGACACGAATGACATTAGCGACAAAAGAGATTGGCACAATAAGAATAGCCAGTGAGACATTACGAAAGACTGAGGTATGGTGCATGAGATTCAGGTAAAACAAACCCAATGCCTCAAGCGTCAGAAGTGTTTGC
>JAJFJJ010000011.1 GCA_021774195.1 Nitrosomonas sp.
TAGTTGACCTTTAAGGAGACGTTGATCATGAAGTCCCTGGCCGAACGTTATCAAGCAGACCTTCTCGGCGTGCTTTCCTGCTACGACAGAATGATTATTACTGGCACCTTACCGGGTGCCTGTTACGCAGGAGGCATGACCCGTTTTCTGAATTCTCGCCGTATCAAGATATTCGACTACACCAAATTATTTGCCGACCCTTTGCGTGAGCGTCTCCGTCAACACGTGCATGGTTTGGCCGACGCACAGGGTGTATCCATTGAGCATGTCAACAAGCCACACATCCGCAAAGAAGATTTAATTGTCAAAGTAATTGAGCAGCGTGGCAAGCATCCCGGATTGGTGCATATCTTATCCGCGATGGAGGCATGCCCTGCTTATAAACCCTGGCATGATAAAAATACTCACAAAACCTTTCTTCGTTCCATCCCCGGAAAGTGTCTGCATTATTACTTTTACTTGATCGACGAAGAAGTCGGGCTGTGTTATCTACGTGTAGCCACCTGGTGTCCTTTCCGTTTACAGTTTTATTGTAACGGCCATACTTGGCTTGAGAATAAGCTCATCACGAACGGCATTGGCTATGCGATGGCTGACAATGCGTTTATCCGTATCGACGATTTTGCCAGCGCGCAGTCTCTGTCAGACCAACTCAAGCCTGACGATTTACATCGTATTCTTGATCGTTACGCCAAGATGTGCTGCCCAGTACAAGATGAATTCCAGCAGCAATATCACTGGAGCCTCATGCAAACCGAGTATGCAACCGATATGGTGTTTCGTTCTGATACCGTCCTGCAACCCCTTTTTGAAGACATATCCAGGCAAGCAGTCATCGCAGTGAAGGCAGAACAGGTATCCGCCTTCCTCGGAAAAAAGATCACGCCACAACTAGCACAGGAGCTTGGCTCTCGTTTGTCCACCCGTATTGAGGGAACCTGCATCAAACACCATATGGGCAGTGCATCAGTCAAGGTGTATGACAAGTTCAAACGGGTGTTGCGAATTGAAACCACAACCAATGACGTTTCCTTTTTTAAACACCACCGCAAGGTCGAACACCGGGACGGGACCAGTACACGCAAGCTCGCCCCACTCAAGAAATCGATATACAGCATCATTGATTTGCGCGAGATTCTTCTCGGCTGTAACAACCGCTACCTTGAATTCCTGGCATCGCTCAATGATTACTCCAATGGACGCCGTGCCTTACAACAGCTGACCAAAACAAAAACAAATCACGGTGCCCGGGTTCGCGGTTTCAATTTCTTTGACGAAAATGAACAAGATTTGTTACGCGCTATTCAGCGACCGGAGTTCAACATTCATGGCCTTCGCCGGGCTGACCTGAAGAAACATCTGCCCGTAGTTTCAAACGAAAAACTATCTCGTTATCTCAAACGGCTGCGCATTCTCGGCCTGATCAAACGGGTTGCCAAAACCTATCGATACTACCTGACTCGTATCGGTCGTTCGGCTATTGCAACCTGTGAAAAATTAACAGAATTCACCATTGTGAAAACCCTCGCTATTGCTTGATATGCGCTAAATTCTTGTCATAATTTGACATCTTTTAACTGATAAGAGACTAAAATCCTCAGTTGGATGGTGTTTAGAGTACGCTATTGTTTCTGTAGCGATCAACTGAGGAATTTAGGTTAATCAGACCCATTCTCTGTCTCAATCACCTACCCATTCGAAATCCTTGGTATTCTGACTCTTGGGAGAAATCATCCCAAACCAAAGATGGCGTTGGCGTTGGAAAGGTTGGAAGCAAAAAAGTCGCAATATCCAACGCGCCACTTCCTGTCCGGCTAGCGGTATGAACAATACCCCTGAGCACACCCTCAGAAACACCAACTAATCCACTCTCTTCCTTATCTGACCATAAAATAATATTTTTTGGTAATTCTATCCAACCAGTCGCCACATTAGCTACACCGGTCAGAATTTTCATACCTGCCCTGTAAAAATAGACCTCGGTAGTTATTTCTTCAGTCGCTTTGGCTTGAGGTGGAAACAAAAGTAACATTAACATCAATAACACAAATCGATTTTTTACTTTCACCTTTAGCACTCCTTTCGAACTATTATTAAGCATTGATTTGTTTAGATAATATTTTTCCAGTGTAACTGATTACAACTGCATATTCAATGATTTGGAGAATAAGCTCTGTTCAAAAATACTATCCCCCCTACAATCCCATTATTGATCCTATTCTCAATGTCCTTTAGGATGCTGCTATCATAAAATGAATTAAATCAGTTAAAGAACAAAGGAGAGTTCGTTGAAAATTTTTTTTACCTTCTTAGTGATCGCCATATCACTATTTTTTGGATTAATTAGTAATGCTCACAGTCAATCTAGTTTAGATGCACAAGGAATGGCAATGTGTGACCGAATAAAGCGACAAGGGGTTTGTGAAGAATATCGTTTAAATACATTACCCACCGCTGACAAGCAATTAATTACCAAACATTGCACCAGTAATGCGCTCTGCCCTGATGAAGACCGGATTGGGCGGTGCCTAAAATATAAAGACCCGGATGATGTCATTTTTGATAAACATTTTTATCGCAATGTGGCTAAAAAAGAGGACTGGCAAGAGGATTTTCTGGAGGAGAACTGCATCAATAATCACGGAAAATATGAAACAGATTGAGCAGTTTTGATACATTACTGATTACTGACCAAAACATTAATCATTGCGATGAAACTATGCAGGCGGGTACTCCGTTCTACTTGATATTGACGAATACAGTTAGCTTTTTAGCGTTGCTGGCAAGGCAGGTTTCACTGGCAATGGTCATTCCTTTGTCAAGAGACCTCGCCGCCAGTGGCGCTGAAGAGCTAACCCGCAAGGCGATCGAAAGATGTCCCGTCACTGCGTTGCAGCACTTGCTAAGGGAATAATTTAAGTAGACGGAGTGCTAGTGCTCGCTCCCCATTTAATTAGGTATTAATCAGCGATTCACTTCATTCTAATTTAAGCTAAAATACGTGGTAATAAAAGCAAATGGCTATCCAAAATCACTTGCCCTTTTTATTATAGGGATTATTAGTGAATTGGCCTTATCAATGTGACAACTAGAATTTAAAGACATTAGGAGTAAATACTGTGCAACCAATCGTACCAATCATTATGGCAGTGGGCGCCATTCTTTTTTTTGTAGGAATATTTATCCTTGCCAGACTAGGCTTCAAACAAATTAAGATCGTCAAGTTTCGAGGAAAAGAATATCCACGTGGACGCTTTGTGCTGACCACAGTGCTATCCGGCATAGCACTCATTATGATATCCGTGTTCGTACAGAAAATTTTCCCACCGGAGCCGGAGCAGGAATTAGCACCCATTCAATCCTCTATCTCCAGCAATTTAAAATACGAGCTGGAAACATTATTTTCTGACGTTGAAGATGAAGGTGCGCTAATGACTGCCATCAACCGGTTTCAAACAGAATACCAGGCTGCCGCAGAGGAAAATAGTAGAAACACAATGGATCTGCTGATTCTGGAAATGGCCTTCAGACTTCGTACAGAACTTAATGAACAGGGGTACCCTGCACACCAGACCGAGCAAGAAGTCGCCAGAATCATGCGTATTCTAAGAGGCGGTTCAGAGTAATTTTTTCTCCCAAGGCATACCGATCCACAAAATCGGTATGCCTCTCCATGCAAAACAAAGGCCCGTCATGAAGAAAACAATTCAAATACTATTGGTCTCACTAGCCTTAGCACTAATCTCCAGCGGAGCATTGGCAAACGACTACCCAACAAAAGTCGGAGAAAAATTAGGTACCGGTGTTGCTAATGCTGTAACCGGTTTCGTGGAAATCCCCAAAACCATGATTATCACTGGCCACAACAAAGGCGCGACTTACGGGTTAACCGCAGGATTCTTTACCGGCCTAGTTCACGCGGTTGGCCGTTCGGTCAGTGGCGCAATAGATATTGCAACTTTTATGGTGCCTACCACACCAATCGTTACACCAGCCTACATCTGGGATGACTTTGATCGGGAAACAAACTACACTGCAGCCAAAATGCGTTAACCTAACTACGGCTAAAAACGAGACTATTCATAAACAACCCACGGTGCAACATCATATTCGCTGATGAGCCGGTGTTTATTAATACTGAAATCATCAAAATCAGCCTGTTCAAGGGCGCTAATCAGGTAAACTCCTGATGGAAGATGCACACTAATTTGTCCGGCTGCCACGGACAAAACACCACCGCCTGTTTTATGCGCACGGAGACTAAATCGTGTCGCAACTTCTTCAAAAGTGACATTACCCACCTTAACTGAGGGCTTATCAACCGTGTCTCTTTCAATGTCGAAATAAACATTCCCTTTAAAGATTTCCATCCGTAACGGTTTAAAATCTGTCACAGCAATTGAACTATTTTCATCCAACGCAATAGTCACGCCAGTGGTTACATTAACCGCCAGATGCTGTCCAACTGGCGTTTCATAAAGTCTGATACTCTGAGGTTTTGAGATAGACCAGGATAGCAATCCTAACAACAGACAGACACTAACAATAGAAACATGTAGAAAAAAACGCTGCCAGCTAAAAACAAACGGTTTTGGTTTTGATGATGAATCAGTCGGTTTAGGATTTGGCATCAGGCTTTAACTTATAACAAGAATTAAACTCCCGGATTATAACTAAATTAGTTGCACATTTTTTTGCAAATGGGGCAATTCAGTACAATAACTCAAGCCTTATTATTCTTACGCTCCACTATTAGACTGAAATGGTTTAATTAAACAGGACACTTCTATAGGCAGATTTATAATGTCATTGGAGGTGAACATGAATACACAAACAAAACAACCGAGGCCGAAATACACGCTTGAATTTAAACAAGATGCGGCAAGACTAGTAAATGAAAAAGACTATACTCACCAACAAGCTGCGGATCATTTGGGTATTTCCTTAAGTGCGATTGGGCGTTGGTCTAGAGCAGAACGAAGCCCTACAGCAGCAACATCTGGAAAGAAAGCAGCCTTAAGCCTGATGGATCAAACTGAATTAATTCGGTTGCGCCGAGAAAATGAGGAATTACGAATGGAGCGTGAAATCTTAAAAAAGGCCGCGGTCTTCTTTGCCAAGGAAATCGGATAAAGTACGGGTTTATTCGAGAGCAACAGAAGACGTACCCGGTTACCGTATTATGTCGTGTGATGACAGTCAGTCCCAGCGCTTTTTATGCGTGGGCTAAGAATCCTGGAGATACGGATAGGACTAGGAGAAGGGAAGTACTTGAGGGCAAGGTTCGCCAGCTTTTTTATGAAAACAAACAAGTCTATGGCTATCGACGGTTATCTGATGCGTTAGGTAAGGCGGGTATAAACTCGGGCTATTATCAAGTACGCCACTTAATGAAGCGGAGCTGGCCGCGCTGATGGGGCATGAAATCGCCCATGTCACTGCTCGTCATAGTGCCGAGCGCATTAGCAAGGGGATTATAGCCAATATCGGTACCTCCTTGGCCGTACTGGCAATGCAATATTCGGATTACTCAAGCTATACTGGATTATTGCAACTCGGCTTAGGCGGAGCCTCAGATGCGTTGCTAGCTCACTACAGCAGGGATGATGAACGAGAAGCCGATTCTCTAGGCATGGAATACATGACTCGCAATGGGCATAATCCAGAAGGGATGGTCGGTCTACATGAAGTTCTGATGGAAACATCTAGACGCAAACCGAGCGCACTGGAGATGATGTTCGCTACTCATCCTATGTCTCAGGAGCGTCGCCAGACTGCAAAAAATGAAGCTGCTAGCAAATATCCTTCGATGCGTAACGCTCCGTTGAACCGTGAACGATATATGGATCACACTGCTAATCTACGCAAGATAAAAGGTGCGATTGAAAAAATGCAAGACGGTGAACAACAAATCGGTCAGGGAAATTTTTCTGGAGCTGCCAGTAGTTTTAAGCAGGCCTTACGTATGGCGCCCAATGATTACGCTGGATTGATGTTGATGGCTAAAGCCCAATTTGGTTTAAACCGTCACACGCAGGCCGCACGTTACGCGGAACAGGCAAAACGTATTCAGCCGCAAGAAGCCCAGGCACATCACATGAGTGGTATGAGTAAATTGGCAATGAATCGCTTTGACGTAGCCTATCAAGATTTTGCAAAATATGAACAGCTACTGCCGGGTAACCCTAATACCGTATTTCTTAAAGGTGTTATCCTTGAAGGAATGCAACAGCGTAACGGGGCAGCTAATGAGTACACTCGTTATCTAAATATGGTCAAACAAGGTGGGCAAGCTAAACATGCACAGCAACGTCTGACTTCCTGGGGCTATATGCGGCGGCAATAGAAACAATTATTGTTTGATTCCCAGATCAAGAGCGAGCGGTGTCAGTTCAGGGCTTATTAGTTCTAGCCTCGCAAGCCAATGGATGTAGGCGGAATCAATATAATGCTGAACCTACTCAGGAAATTTAGACATAAAGGAGTTTTAACAAAACTCACTTGAGACTATTCCTTGCAACTTTAAAAAGTGTCAACCATTGCATAGTGCAAAATGTATTCTTCTACAAAAAGCAATGATTGACACCTGTTCACGAGCAGACTCAATTCAAAACCGTTTGGCGTTTAAATTCCAGCAACTGGTGCAATATTTAGACTAAGATAACTATGAATTTTCTGATGCGCCCTAAAGAATTATTGCCAATAACGCGGGTTTGAACCGCGCCAAGTTTCCGTCACTAATCCTTCATCAGTGAAACGCATTAATGTTGCGCCATCGTGATCACTACGCAAAAGCTTATTTCCTAAAGCACGGTACCGGTCGACGACTTCCGGTCTGGGGTGATCATAGCGGTTGAGATAACCGACTGTAAAAATCGTTAAGGACGGATTGACTTGTTGGATAAATCTCGTGGTTGATGAGGTGTTACTGCCATGATGTGGCGCAATTAGCACGGTTGAGGGCAGTTGATCACTAGCCCGTTCAAGTAATGCTTGTTCACCCGCTTTACCAATATCAGCAGGTATCAATACACTACCGTGCTGAGTGGAAATTTTTAGTACACAGCTGTTGGCATTAGTTTTACGAGATGCGTTTTGATAACTTTGTGCCAGTGGGTGTAATAGCTCAAACTGCACATTATCCCAATACCAAGTTTGCCCGTTATAACATTGTTTGTTATTGGGAGCCATTCGTACTATTGAATGATTGTCTTCCAATGAAGAGATTAAAAGTTTGACTGGTATGGCGTCCAACACGGATAGGGCCCCGCCGCTGTGGTCTGAGTCCGCATGTGAGACAATCATGGCGTCCAATTTATTGATGCCTTCTGCGCGTAAAAAAGGCACGATAATCCGGCTGCCGCTATCGGTTTTTCCAAAGTCAGGCCCTGTATCAAACAGTAGCGTATGATTTTTGGTTTGCGCGACAACGGCCAATCCTTGACCGACATCGAGCACCGTCAGCCATAACTCACCGCGCTCAGGTTTATCGGGCAGTACGAGGAATAGGGGTAAGAGGGCAAAAATGCCCAGCCATCGTGCAGGGAAACCAGCAAAAAAACCGAGTCCCAAATTACCCGGCAACAGTAGCCAGGCAATACCCGCCATGGCAGCTATGATTGTCCATGCCGGTGGTGCGTGTTGATGCCATACCGCTTGCGGTAAGTCGTTTAATGCAGTTAAAAAGGTCATGCCGATGTTCAATAAGGCATGGGCCAGTGGCAGCAGAAAATCGAATAACGGTATGGTGGCCAGTAATGTGATGGGAACAATGGCAAGGCTAACGAGCGGTATGGCGATTGCATTGGCTATCGGCGAAACTAGCGAGACTTGTTGAAACAAAGCAAGCAACAATGGTGCCAACCCCAGTGTGATCGCCCACTGTATGCGTATCCACCCGCTAAGCCAATGCATTGGTCCGATGCGCCCGACGGTGACGAACATGATGATAGTGATTGCGCCAAAAGACAACCAGAAACCGGCAGACAATGTTGCCCAAGGGTCTATCAATACGACTGCCAATAATGCCCATGCCAGTACCGATGAGGCCGATGTCACGTTTCCCCGCCATAGTGCCACAGCAACGACCGCCAGCATGTAAAAGGCCCTTTGCGCGGGGATTGCGAATCCGGAAAGCAGCGCATAACCGAATGCGGTGAATAGGCTAACAATCACTGCGGCCCGGCGTGCCGGAAGATATAAGGTGAGGAAATGACTGCAACGCCACAACCAATAAATCAGCGCAAAAATAAAACCGGCCACCAGGGTAATGTGCAAACCGGAAATGGCCATTAAATGATTGGTGCCGGTGCGGGTAAAGACCTGCCAGTGCTCATTGGGTATCGCGCGTTGATCTCCGGTTGCCAGCGTTTGCAACACTCCGGTATAGGTTTGGTCCGGTAAGATGCGAGTAAAACGCTGTTGAATTTCTTGACGTAAATTTTCAATTCGATAAGCCGGTTGATTGACCAATGGGTGTAGACGGACATTATCTGCAGATTGACGGACATAGCCAGTGGCACGAATGTTTCGTTCCAGTGCCCATACTTCGTAATCAAAACTATGTGGGTTTGAATTGCCGTGAGGGCGTTTGAGGCGCACGGTGATTTGCCAGCGTTCACCGGCTTTAATGTTGGGTAAACCTGTTTCATCATCACTAGTACGACGACCCCGATACCAAGACAAGATAATTCTGTTCGGTACAACAGCATTGGTTGTTATGACTTGTTCGATATCAAACTGGAAGCGTACGCTACGGTCACTATGTTGTGGCAGGCTTGCTACTACGCCAATTACTTGGATGTCGCGGCGTTCCCATTCATGTGGAAGCGAATCGGCTAAACGCCAATCTGCGACGATGGCTGCCCAAAAGAAACCCGCTGCCAGAAAAAAAACCAACCCAAGCGTTTTTGCCGCCAAAATGGAGATGGTTGATTGAAGACGCCACAGCATCCATGCCGCTAGCATAATGGGCAATAGTCCTAAAGCCCATATCAATTCTGGGAGCGTCGCCTGTCGTTGCAACAGGGCGCTCCCTAAAACAAAAGACAGGATGCTCGCTTGGATTAACAACCGTTCATTTGTGCAGAACTGATAGATCGGTCATTCATCTTGTCCCAATTCTAATCGGAATATGTCTTCGACCGAATTGACCGGTGTATTCTTCAAAACAACCCGTGATTTTGGTGTTGCAGTCAGCGCAACGGCCATCCGGAGTAAGCCGGTACTGTTTGATCTGATACCAATCGCGTTCAATTAATGTGCTTTTACATGATGGGCAGAATGTGGTGTCTCCATCCGGGTTGTGAACATTGCCGGTATAGACATACTTTAATCCGGCATCCATCGCCACCTTTCTTGAGCGCTTGAGCGTGCCGAGCGGTGTGCCGGGAAGATCATTCATTTTATAATCAGGATGAAATGCGCTGAAATGAAGTGGTACATCATTCCCTAGTTCTTTGGCAATCCAAGCACTCATTGCACTAATCTCTGCATGACTATCATTCAGACCGGGAATCAGTAATGTTGTGAGCTCAAACCACACATTGGTTTCATGTTTAAGGTAGGTCAAGGTGTCTAAGACAGGTTGTAAGTGTGCGCCGGTTTGTTTGACATAAAATTCATCGGTGAAAGCTTTAAGATCAACATTAACCGCATCCATCTTGGCAAAGAAATCATGTCGCGGTTGCGCATGGATATACCCTGCTGTTACAGCCACAGTTTTAATGCCCTTGGCATGGCATGCATCCGAGACATCCATTGCATACTCAGCAAAGATCACCGGATCATTGTATGTGAACGCAACACTCTTGCAGCCTTGCTCCACAGCGCAGTGGGCGATATCTTCAGGGCTGGCTTGATCAACCAGTTTGTCAAAGCTGCGTGCTTTGGAAATATCCCAGTTTTGGCAAAACTTGCAGGCAAGATTGCAACCAGCGGTACCAAATGACAAAATACTGCTGCCTGGATAAAAATGATTTAATGGTTTCTTCTCGATGGGGTCGACACAAAAACCGGAAGACCGGCCATAAGTTGTCAATACCATCTTGTCTCCAACTCGACCGCGCACATAGCAAGCACCTCTTTGTCCTTCATGCAATTTGCAGTCACGCGGACACAAATCACACTGAATCCGTCCATCATCTAGTTGATGCCAATACTTTGCTGGATATTGTTCGGCTGCACTAATTAGTTCATCCATTGGTGTCTCCCTCTAGGGTGCCTCTAAAAAATCAGTTTCTCGCCATTTGTTTACGGTATAACGAAATAATTGGATATCATTTGACCAAAAATCCTCGGCTAAACCAGCTTTAGATTTTAATCGTGCTAAGAATTGTTGCGGTTGTGGCAGTGTTTCCCAGACTTGCGGCAAAAAGGTGCTTCGATAGGTACCATACTCTAAAACGATGCCATCAATTCCTGGTTGCAACTTTGAAAGTGCATCGGTTTCATCGGTAAAGTTAATTGGCTGCAATTCAGACAGAAGTGACACTTCAACGCTGATTTCATCTAATTCAGCGATGGTTAATGGTGGAAAACGCGTGTCTCGTAAAGCGGCTGAGATTGCATTGTTGCTAACATCCTCAATTAGAGGGTCGCAAGCGAGTAAAGAGCCAATGCAGCCACGCAACTCACCGTGATAAGTTAAGGTGATGAAAGTGGCGCCTGGTTGATTCAACCAATCTGCACTCTGATCAATGGTCAAAGAAGGGTTGGGGGCTTTTAGAGCACGCGATATGGCTGAACGTGCAATTTTTAATAGAATTTTTCCTTTCTCGTTTTGGTCAAGATTCATTTTAAAATGGATTTCTAATTAAACGCAATGGCCGCATAACCAACCACTTGGTCATGAGAACCGGCCGTATCGCCAGAGTTCCGTAAATCGAGTAAATGAGGCGTTAATTGATGTTTTTGAGCGGCAAGAATCAAGCCGCTGATGGGCGTGCCGCCGCAAGCATGATCATGTGTGACGGGTTGTTTTAATTGCAAGATTGACTGTACCGTTGCATTGTCTACTTGCTGCGCGGTGGCATACGGTAGAAAATGTGAAAGATCAGAACTAATGACGATTAATGTCTCGTCTCCACCCCATAAGTATTCCAGTACTTCAGCCACTGACTCGGCCGAAGCCATGCCCACTGCCAGCGGTAAAAGTTTAAAGTCCGATAATGTGCTTTGTAAGAAAGGCAGCTGTACTTCCAGTGAGTGCTCTAACGCATGCGCTTCGGTACTGACCAAAACTTGTGGCAGATCTACAATAGTTTGCATTGCTGATACGTCCAATTTGACTTGTCCCAATGGCGTGTCAAAAATTTCGACACCGGGGAGCGCCAGTCCTTGGACAAGAACTCGGTGTGTCGGACCAAGCAAAACAACACGCGTTATTTTTTTGGCAATGGGTTGCAAAGTCGCGTAGGCACAAGCCGCAATCTCTCCGGAATAGACAAAACCCGCGTGTGGAACGATTAATGCTTTAGGTCTGATGTCATGTTTATTTGCGTGGGCAAGTAGTTGTTCCACATCATGCGCAAGCTGTTCGGTGTCGTCCGGATAAAAAAGTCCCGCAACAGCAGAGGGGCGGATGGTTGGCATTGCTGTCCCCTAAAATGTATATTGTCCAATTAATTACAGCATTACGTTGTAGTTAAAATAACAAATTACTCTATTAATATCAAGTTATTATCGATTGTTCAAATGGCGGGAGAATTGCTGCGTAGGATTTATGGAGGCGCCCTAAATTTGTCCGTGAGTTTATTTATAATTCTTCTTGATAAAAATGCATCTCGAACTATGAAATAGCCGTACATTCTTGATTTCTAATAGGACAGTTGATTCTTTATAACCGGAGACTACGAACTACGTGTGACTGATCTGGTGAGGTCCAGGGCTATGCGACTGCGGTCATGGTTTTATAATCCTAGAAAAATCAGTTGAACACAGAATTTGTATTGAATCTAAGGTCACAAGACAAGGCGCCGTTCGCAGACAATGGCCGTAGTCCTTGGCAAGAGCGGCAACACAGTATTGTGGCCTTAGATTCAATGCAAAACTGTGTAGCGTTATTACAATCACCTTTAAGGTGTGCAAAACGCTTAGTTTTCATATTTGTAATTCAGTCACTTATCTGCGGTTTTAGCGGTCAACTGATTTTTCTAGGATAATAATGACGCGTCATATTTAGTGACGATTAAGTCTGTTACGGGATACGCTAAAAAAGTGGTTGTGAGTGCCGATCGATAATGCTGTTAAATACCAAAAATAAACCCCGCTGTTGGAGCGGGGTTATTTGACTCGCAGTAAAATCGAATTAAACTTTTCTTTTCCGGCGGTGTGCTACAAAACCGAGTAACCCTAACCCTGTTAACAGCATGGCGTAAGTTTCTGGCTCTGGTATCGGAGCAACACCGGCAACCCCGACTGTAAATCCATGCCAATTTTCACTGGTATGTGTAAATGAAATGGAATCAAAAGAGCCAGGCAATTTGACGAGGCCATGCACTTCACCAGAACCAAAGAATCCTGTTCCTGGTCCATTTAAAATGGGTGTGCCACTACCCCAGTATCCTGAGCCAAAACTATCAACCTCAATAGGAACACCGAAATCAACGGTATTGTTATTCCAACTGACTAGCCCGATATAGGGATCCACGACGGTTTGTGAAAACGTGATAGTGACAGTGCCGCCTTGGTTAAGTGCAACAATATCAGAAGCGGGTGGTGCATTATCGACGGCACCATTGTTATAAGCCGTTCCAGTCCAGTAATTTGTTCCCGGGCCGGTTGTTACAAATCTATGTGCACCAGTGGCGGAGTATTCGACGTCGACACTGCTTGATCCAACAAGCATATCTCCAGATGCGGAAAATGAATCTGAAGAAGAAGTCCAATCGGTCCATGATACGGTTAAAGCAGATGCTGATGCAGAAAAAAAGATTGCAATAAGAGACCCAAGTGTTTGTTGTATTAAACGTTTCACAATTTTCACCTCCTAGGTGTATGAAGAAATAAAATCTGCCTTTCTATGCCTTCATACTACTTTATTATAAAAGAAACAAAAAGGGGAAACTCCCAAAAAGGGAGAACACTCCTGGTTTTCTAGGACATTTTCTAGGACATTTGTCTGGCAGTTCAATATCTCACTGGAGGCTACACAGTGCTTCTCTTTGTTCGATATTGAGGTTAGTGGTTTTATCTGATATATCCCTCAATTGTTTATTGAAGGAGTACCATTACAGTTTTTACCTGATTGGTAGTGAATTACTATGAGTCGTTATCGTCCACCACAACCAAAGAGCTCGGCTTATATTACTAAGCCGGGTTATGAGGCGTTGGTCAAAGAGCTTAAGAACTTGTGGGGGACTCGTCGTGAGGTGACGGTAGCATTATCGGCTGCGGCAGCTGAAGGTGATCGTTCAGAGAATGCCGAATATATTTATCGTAAGAAACAGTTACGTGAAATTGATCGGCGTATTCGTTATTTGCAGAAACGCCTTGATGAGTTAGTGGTGGTGAATGACCGACCAACAAATCAGCAACAGGTTTTTTTTGGTGCCTGGGTCGATCTTGAGGATGAAGAGGGAGAATGCGAGACGTATCGTATTGTCGGTCCAGATGAGTTTGATGTTGAAAAAGGTTGGATTAGCATGGATTCACCAGTGGCGCGTGCCTTAATGAAGAAGAATCTCGATGATGAAGTGAGTGTGCAGCGGCCTGCCGGGCAAATACGATATATTATTACAGGTATTCGTTACACTGAGGATTGACGTTGCTAAACCTTTAGATGTATAGATTAGCTAAACAGAAAATGAAGAACCGCAGCCGCAGGTGCTCGTGGCGCCGGGATTCTTGATGACAAACTGGGCGCCTTGGATATTTTCTTGGTAATCAATTTCTGCGCCAATGAGGTATTGGAAACTCATTGCATCAACCAAAAGTTTAACCCCATTTTTTTCCATAATCGTATCATCTTCGTTGATCAATTCATCAAATGTAAAGCCATATTGAAAACCTGAGCATCCGCCGCCGCTGATAAAAACTCTCAGACTGAGGTTGTCGTTACCTTCTTCTACAATCAATTGTTTGACTTTATTTGCGGCACTGTCAGTAAATAAAATCGGGCTATTTGATTCGATGGCGATATTGGTTTCTGGGATCATTATTTTTGGCTATGAGTAGAGTTAGAACATCAAAATAACGAAAGTCAGGAATTGTTATTCTGGCGTAGCAGGGATTAATGTTACCATTTTTTCTGATTTGATTTTATCTTGATGAATCATTTTTCCTTCAACTGAAGCGCCTAAATGGATTTCCATCGAGCCATAGTGTACATCACCAAATACTTTAGCGCCGGCCTGTAGCTCTAAGTATTCTGATGCGTGGATAGGGCCGGTTACAGTGCCGTTAATGATGACATTTGCTACTTGAATTTTACCTTCTACATGACCTTTGTCACTGAGTACTAACGTACTTTGTTCATCTCCGGCTGATGAAATATTACCGTTAACACGGCCTTCGATGCGCAATCCACCGCTGAAATTGATGTCTCCAGTAATTTTAGTTTTTATACCGACCAATGAGTCAATATGGTTGTTAAATTTGCCTTTCTTTTTCTTTCCAAACATGTTTTTCTCCTTCAAGAGGATGGCTCAATTGTTTGCGTTAAGATTGCCTTTGTGGCGTCATTTTCATAAACTTGCACTTGTAAGCTCTCAACATGGGCATCCGCAGGGATTCTGAAATTCTCATCTATTTTGTGGAAGAACCTGAAGTTTACAGGAAATCCTTTCTCTGAACTTTTATTGGTTAATGGGATATTTTTTATTTTGCCATTTTGTTTTAAGTTGACTATAAATTTCAGGTATCCACTAAAATCAGTTGGCCGTTGTCCGCTTTGAACCAATGTAATGGTATAGCGATAAATTTCTGCTGTAGATGCCCTCTTGAGACTAAAGCGGTAAATGGAAAGATCATTGTCCAGTTCGGCTTTGCCTGACATCAAGTGTTTAAAGAAAGCCAATTCTTCTTTCATGCGATTATTTTCAGAGCCTAAAACTTGAACTTGCTGGGTCAAGTCCTTGCTTGCCGTGTTGCTGATTTGCAGTTGCCGCATTAATACTGCAAGTTGTGTACATAATTCCTCGCGATCCTGTCGTAGGCAAGTTCCTGCCTCATATAATTGGTCAGTATTAATCGTTGTAGGTTCCGTCTGATTGTTAACGGATTTGCTGCCCGCTTCATACATGCCCCAAGCTAACATTATCAGTAGTAAGACTAAAAAGATAACGGCTAATAGACGAAAATGCCAAGGGATGTGCGGTCGAATCTCAACACGCGAATAAAGCTTCTTGGGGGTTATCTTTTGTAGTTTGCTCACGTCTGTATTTTGCTATCTTTTAACCTTTTGATACTACGTCTAATATTTAGTTTCAAGATCAATATATCGGACAAAATTATGTATTCTTAATAGATACGGTCTCTGTTATTTGACTTGTAATTTATTATTAAAGGACACTAAATATCAGTTTCCGCTAGATAACTTTTGCATGCAAGTCAGGCTTCTAGGGTAATAGCGGAACTTGATTGATACCCATTGTTTCAGGTAGGTCAAACATCAGATTCATGTTCTGTATGGCCTGTCCTGCGGCACCTTTCACCAGATTGTCTGTGACTGACAGAATGACAGCTGTGTCGCTATTTTGTGGTTGATGTACGGCAATGCGGCATAAATTAGAGCCGCGCACGGAACGTGTCTCAGGGTGCATGCCGCTGGGAAGAACATCTACAAATGATTCATCAATATAACGTTTTTCATACAGTGTTTGCAAGTCGACATCTTCTGCTAATTTTGCATACAGTGTGGCGTGAATGCCTCTGATCATTGGGACAAGGTGTGGAACGAATGTCAGACCAACAGGCTTGTTAGCGATTCTGGATAAGCCTTGTTTGATTTCAGGCAAGTGACGATGGCCAGGTACGCCATAGGCCTTGAAGTTGTCTGAAGCTTCCGCATGCAGTGTATGGACAGCAGCTTTCCGGCCTGCTCCAGAAACACCAGATTTAACATCAGCGATCAAATGATTAATGTCCACGATGCCTGCTTCTATTAACGGCAAAAAGCCAAGTTGTACTGCAGTAGGGTAGCAGCCGGGATTTGCAATCAAGCGGGCAGTCTTGATCTGTTCGCGATTGATTTCAGGTAAGCCATAAACCGCTTCCGCCACTAAATCTGGGCAGGCATGTTGCATGCCGTACCATTTTTCCCATTCGGCGATGTCTTTAATGCGAAAATCAGCCGCCAGATCAATTACTTTTACGCCAGCTTTGATTAATGACTTGGTTTCTTGCATAGCAATACCATTTGGTGTGGCGAAGAAAACCAAGTCACAGGTCTCTAATTTTGATTCAACAGGATCGCTAAATTTAAGGTCGATATGCCCCCTCAAACTGGTAAACAACTCGGCGACATCCATGCCTGCTTCACTACGTGAGGTGATGGCCTGAATGTTTACTTCAGGGTGTTGTACAAGAAAGCGGAGTAGTTCAACACCGGTATAACCCGTTCCACCAACAATGCCAACATTAATCATTGTGACTCCATTTCTATGTTTCAGAAGATACGATCAATTTTGATCGGATAATTTTATCGTAAAACTAATTTGATTTAGAGTTTACCGATATTTCTTCCAGGTATAAAACAAAAAAGCCGCCATAAACTCAGGCGGCTTTTGCAATGATAAGTAAGATTATCGTTTAGAAAATTGTTTGCGTCGCCGCGCTTTGCGTAAACCAACTTTCTTTCTTTCCACTTCTCGTGCGTCACGAGTAACCAAGCCAGCTTTGCTGAGTGTTGGTTTCAGTGTTGCATCATAATCAATCAGTGCGCGAGTGATACCGTGACGAACTGCACCAGCTTGACCCGACTCTCCGCCGCCATGAATATTAACCATGATGTCAAATGAGGTGAGGTTTTCGGTTAGTTCGAGTGGTTGACGGACAATCATGCGACCTGTTTCACGAGAGAAAAACTCATCGACAGGTTTGTTGTTGACAACGATTGCGCCTGTGCCTGGTTTCATAAAAACACGAGCTACTGCGCTTTTGCGTCGACCAGTTCCATAATTATATTGAGTGCTCATAAATGATTAAGCCCTAACTTCGAGTGATTGCGGTTGTTGGGCGGCATGTGGATGCATGTCACCTGCATAAAGTCTAAGTTTTTTTAGCATGGCATTGCCTAGCGGTCCTTTTGGCAACATGCCTTTTACGGCTTTTTCCAATGGACGGCCTGGAAAGCGTGCGTGCATTTTTTTAAAGTTTGTTTCGTATAATCCGCCAGGATAACCACTGTGACGATAATATATTTTATCTTCTGACTTATTACCGGTTACGCGTAACTTGTCGACATTGATAACGACAATATAGTCGCCGGTATCAACATGCGGTGTATAAATTGGCTTATGCTTGCCGCGTAAGCGATGTGCGATTACTGAAGCTAAGCGCCCCAGTACTTTGTCGGTTGCGTCAATGACGAACCAGTCATGACTAACTTCATGGGGTTTGGCTGAGAATGTTTTCACGAAAAAACCTGTCCTGCGTATTCAAAGAGAGCCGGGAATTCTATTGCAGGAACGAACAAAAGTCAATATAGAATCGCTTGATAAACACAAATATAATTAATCAGCACTTCCTTAAATTAATACCATTAAATCTAGGTAAAATGGGCAAGATAAACTGCAACGTAACAATTTTCCTGATAATTCCCAGATTGCACGGTGAAATAATGCCAATCAATAAAATATGGCTGGAAAAATTGATTACGGCATCACATACAACAAGTAACCTAAACCATCTGAATTCGAGAGATTAACTTGAAAGAAAAATCTGTGACCAAAACGCCAACTGAAACCGCTGTTTCCAATTTTATACGTGGGATTATTGATGAAGATAATCGTACTGGTAAATGGGGTCAGCGTGTTGAGACCAGGTTCCCACCGGAACCCAACGGTTATTTACATATTGGTCATGCCAAAAGTATTTGTCTGAATTTTGGCATCGCACATGATTATAACGGGGTTTGTCATTTACGTTTTGACGACACCAACCCAGAGAAAGAAGCGCAAGAATATGTCGATTCCATTTGCGAGAATGTTGCGTGGCTTGGTTTTGATTGGGGTGAGCATCTTTATTATTCTTCCGACTATTTTGACCAACTTTATGCCTTTGCGGAATATTTAATTGAACAAGGCAAAGCCTATGTGGAGGGTTTGACACCCGATGAAATCCGTCAGCAACGCGGCACACTGACTAGTCCCGGACAGAATAGCCCGTATCGTGATCGTCCGGCAGCGGAAAGCTTAGATTTATTTCGCCGCATGAAAGCCGGGGAATTTCCGGATGGAAAATATGTGCTGAGAGCTAAAATTGATATGGCCTCTCCCAACATGAACATGCGTGACCCGGTGATTTATCGTATTCGTCATGTGCATCATCAACGCACCGGTGATCAATGGTGTATCTATCCGATGTACGACTACACTCATTGCATCTCGGATGCGTTGGAACGGATTACCCACTCTCTGTGCACACTGGAATTTGAAGACCACCGGCCACTTTATGATTGGGTGCTCGATCAACTGGTCGACAAAGTGCCCTGCCACCCACAGCAAATTGAATTTGCCCGTCTCAACCTGACATATACCGTGATGAGCAAACGCAAGCTGATTGAGTTAGTGGAGAGTGGTTTGGTGGATGGTTGGGATGATCCGCGCTTAAGTACCTTATCCGGTGTGCGTCGCAGGGGATTTACGCCCAAGTCAATTCGTCTGTTCGCGGAACGGATTGGCGTTAGCAAAGCGGATTCATGGATTGATGTCGGTGTGTTGGAAGACTGTTTGCGTGAAGATTTAAACGAATCGGCGTTACGCCGGATTGCCATTCTGAAACCGCTAAAATTGATTATTGATAATTATCCGGAGGATCAGGAAGAAGATTGCCTGGCGCCAAACCATCCCAAAAAACCTGAATTGGGTAAACGAGTGGTGCCGTTATCAAAACACCTTTATATCGAACGGGATGACTTTATGGAGGAGCCGACTAAAGGTTATTTCCGGCTTTCACCCGGCGCGGAAGTCCGGTTACGCTATGGCTATATCGTGAAATGTGTAGCAATCGATAAAGATGCAACCGGTGAAATCGAAGCCATCCATTGCACCTATGATCCAGACACCAAAAGCGGCACGGAAGGCGCGACCAAACGCAAAGTCAAAGGCAATATCCACTGGCTTTCCACCAAACACGCGCAGCAAGTGGAAGTGCGGTTGTATGATCGTTTATTTGCCGACCCTTATCCGGATACCGGCGACAAAGACTACAAAGCCTCATTGAACCCCGACTCAAAACATCAATTGACCGCGTTTGTCGAGCCATCGCTTTGTCAGGT
>JAJFJJ010000101.1 GCA_021774195.1 Nitrosomonas sp.
AGATTCGCTGAAATCAGCTCATTTCACTTCAAATAGACCAAATAATAGGCAATTTGGATTAAATTCGTAAAATCTTCCCAACAGAAAAAAACTGCAAACTATTATTCCTTAATGATAAGTTCGGTTTTATGTCAGGCACTATTTTAGGAAATTATGAAGGTGCATGACGTATCTTTTGACAGTTCAAAACAATTAAATAATGCGTTCACAAATTTCTTCAGTTGGCAATATCTCGTATTTTCAGTCAGTTGGTTGCCACCCTAGACCGACTAAGTAATACCTCCCAACTCTATAACTCCTTAGAAACAAGTAAGTGAATATTCCACCAACTATATGCCGGTGGCTTCTGATTCTTGATGCATTATCCTAAATTCCTCAGTTGGCCGCTACAAAAACAACCAACCTTATGAAATTAAGAATAATATTTTTAGGCTCTTTTGAAAAATGAGTGGGTAAGATAGCATACAGATTTCAGCAGATCACTTTGAATTGATGGAATCTCTATTATGATGAATGATATTTTTCAACGCGCTTTGGGTATTACTTCGCCATGGTTTATCAAATCAATCGATTTTGACGAAAACATAAAACGACTGGATATAGAGGTTGACTTTAAACGAGGCGCCACCTTTATTGATGACACTGAGGACGCAGACAAACGCAAACCTTATACGGCTTATGACACGGTCGACAAAACATGGCGGCATCTAAATTTTTTTCAGTACGCATGTTATCTACATGCTCGTGTTCCAAGAATCAAGCGAGCTGATGGCTGTGTACGAATGATATCGCCACCGTGGAGTGGTGTTGTTTCCGGCTTTACTCTGTTATTTGAAGCACTGTTGATCCAATTTTGCAGAACCATGCCTGTGCATAATGTCAGTCAGCTAACAGGCGTTTCTGACCACAAGGTATGGCGCGTATTAGATGTTTACGTTAATGCCGCCAAACTTGAAGAAGATCTAAATGATGTGACACTGCTTGGCATGGACGAGACATCGGTTGCCAAAGGGCATGACTACATTACCCTGTTTGTAGATATTGAAAAACGCAAAACTCTGCATATCAGTGATGGCAAGGACAGTAAGACCATTAAGAACTTTGTTGAAACGTTGGAAAATAGAAAAGGAGATAGAAATCAGATTGTAAATGTTAGTTGCGATATGTCGCCAGCTTTTATTAAGGGTGTTGGTGAATATCTTCCTGGAGCACAAATCACCTTTGATAAATTTCATATTTTGAAAATTATCAATGAGGCTGTTGATAATGTGCGTAGAGCAGAAGCGAAAGATAATCCGCTGCTGAGTGGTACGCGCTATATTTTCCTGAAAAACGATGCCAATTTGACAGCAACGCAGAAAACAATCAAAACCAATTTGAGCCTTGCAAAACTAAACCTAAAATCAGTACGTGCGATGCGAATACGCGAATCATTTCAACAAATTTATGCGGCACACAACCTTGAAATATTCGAAGATTTACTGAATAAATGGTATTACTGGACAACTCACTGTCAACTTGCACCGATGGTAAAAGCCGCTAAAACAATAAAAAATCACTGGCAAGGCATTTTGCGTTGGAAAGAAAGCCAGATTAACAACGGAATATTAGAGGGACTCAATTCCGTTTTGCAGGCAGCAAAACGGAAAGCACGAGGTTATAAGAAACCTCACTTCAAGATAATTGCTTATTTGTTAACTGGTAAATTAGACTTCTCAAAAGTAAATGGTAATTGTAGGCCCGCTTAAATTTAAGTGAGAATTTTACCCACTCGAAATTTATAAGAGCCAAGATTGTCTAGTTCTAAAACAAAGCATGGTGGCACTTGCGACTGCAACAACCCAACCAAGCACTAAACCATAACTCATTAAATCCTTTTGTTGCATAAGTTGAATTATAAATGGCAGTGCTGCAGGTATGAGAAAAGCAACAATAGCAGGCCAAAAATTAAACCATAGAAAAAGCAGTCCTACAGAAGCAAAGTAGGATGAGGCAGTCATAACCAAAAGTGTATAAGGCTCTGCTAAATCAACAAAGATTAGATTTCCTACGCCCCAGACAATTCCAATAGCTAAACCACCTAAAAAAAAGAAAATTTTTATTTTTAAAATACCACTTAAATTCATCGTATCTATACGTTTTCTGTGCAGATAATGACTTCCCCATATGACGAGTGTAATAGCATTTAGCGTAACGAACCAAGATAGAAGATGAAAGTGTGAAAAGTGATTCCATAGTGATAAAACAATTGTAGAGGTATACGCTAATGCCGGGAAAAAAAAGTAAGGCCCTTGCTCCAGAGCCATCCGCATTCGTTCAACTTCAATTTCATTGTGAAATATTTGTTTCGTTTTATCCATGGCAAGCACCTCTCAAAGGTAAAAGTAGATTGGTATTTATAAAACAAATGCTCGATAAATTATTCTCAAAAAATTTTGAATAGTCTCAAAAAATATAAAAAAGATCATGAGCAATTTTTCAGTTTAATTTAAAACTATCAAATCACGACAAATCAAATAGCCTATTCCTTTTACTTATCCTACATTGCTGATGCGAAAAAACTAAATTTTTGATAGATAGCTGGTCGTAGTTAACGTCATAAACCTAGTACTCCGTCTACTTGATATTGACGAATACAGTTAGCTTTTCAGCGTTACTGGCAAGGCAGGTTTCGCTGGCAATGGTCATTCCCTTGTCAAGAGACCTAACGCCGCCAGTGGCGTTGAAAAGCTAACCCGCAGGGCGATTACAAGATGTCCCGTCACTGCGTTGCAGCACTTGCTAAGGGAATAACCATTATCTGCGTGCTGCGCCTTGTGCCGAAACATCTTGTAATCGCTGTATCCGTCAATATCAAGTAGACGGAGTACTAGCCAACAGTTAAATCCCATTCGTCCTTCCATATACCAAAGAATTGTCCAAATAACACCTTCTAGGCCTAAAGACTTGTATCTAATGGGCTATTTATTAATCAGTTTTATTGTCGCAAACTGTTACTCAATTTTCGATTTGAAATTAGCCAAAAATCAAATATTGGATATACAAAGTTTTGAGCATATTTAGGAGACATTGTAAAAATTGAGTAAAGATCAAAAAGACCTTTTCTTAATTTTTACAATGTCTCCTAAATATGCTCATTCTCTACTCTCATTTTTGGAGGACACAACAATGACTTTTCCTGTGGATTTTTGCATGTTGTGATTAACAGTCTCCGGAAAAACCGGGCCGATTCAGAGAAGAAATAGAAAACGATCCGGATTATTCAGATACGGAAAGAGAACAGGCGGTGTATGACCTTGAGCTTGAATATGAAGACGTGCAAAATCAACATAACCAAAAGCAAGAACTAGGGCAGGAATCGGCCAAGACCATGATCAAAGGATGGAGCATTAATGCTTGCCCAGAGCTTATTTTTCCTGCCGGATGCGATTAAAAGTCTCAGGCCATTTTCTGGATGTGTGCATAACGGCCAAAATGCGGATATTTTTATCAGTGACCTGATAGGGCAGAATGTAGGGAATATCATTGACTACTATTTCGCGCGTTCCGCTAACGCGGCCAATACGGCCGATTTCTGGGTGATGTGATAAATTATCAGCGGCTGCTTTTATTCTGATTAGAACGTTATAAGCAGCCTTAGCATCGTCTTGTGCAATATATGCACCAATTGCTTTTAAATCTTCAAGTGCTTCATCGAGCCATATAACAGTGCTCATGCTTTGAACTTTTCTATTGCGGCATCCACATCATCACTTGAATGAAACTTAGCGTTTTTTCCTGAAGCAATATCTAGACGTTGCTGAATCTTCTTTGTTTGCCATTCGTAGAGATCAAGATACTGATCAATCGCCTGATTAACCAGCCAGTTTCGGGATCGATCCTGACTTTGTGCAATAAAATCTAGTTTTTCTTGTTTGTCTGGTGGTAATGAGACGCTCATCCGCCCTGTTTCGCTCGCCATTGTCTATCCTTAATCATGAGTAATCGTTCTTAATCATGACACGAAAGGCCGTAACTTGCAAATTATGGTACTACCTTTTAATTTGCTTTGTTTTTTAAAGAAAATATAGAAGGGGCGTTGCCCATATTTAAAAACTCTTCCCCTGCCCTATTCGGGCATTCCTCGCGCAGCAAAACTTTTTAAATCTGCCCTTGCAGTTAACCCCTCACGCTTCGCCAGCGGGATGAGGTTGTCAATCAATATAACTAAAGACCTATATCTAATGGTCTATTTATTATTCCGTTTTATTGTCGCAAACTGCTACGCAATAGTCGAACGGGAATTAACCGGTAATCGAATATTAAATTCAAAACGCATATAGGAGACTTATCATGGCGACAATTCATGGAACTGATTACCACGATGACGGAACATTGCAAACTATAGATGAATTCCCATATTTTAATATTTTTGGTGAGTTGAAAGGAACTTCTTCTGCGGACTGGATATATGGTAAAGCTGGTAACGACGCCCTTAATGGAGACGCCGGTAATGATAGGCTGAATGGTGGTTCAGGTGCTGATATTATGACTGGTGGCACAGGCAACGATACCTATTATGTCGACACCATGAGTGATATTGTCATAGAGTCTGCTAGCGAAGGCACCGATAAGGTTGTTAGCTCGGTCAGTACCACTTACAAATGGTTACCAGCCAATGTTGAAAAACTGACCCTGACTGGCGCTGCTTATTATGGAAATGGAAACGACTTCAGTAATATAATCACTGGAACAAATAATGCCAATAACCTTTATGGTCACGGCGGCAGTGATACCTTGATTGGGCTAGGTGGTAATGATCTTCTTGACGGTGGATTAGGTGCGGATACTATGAAGGGGGGCACGGGCAGCGATGGATATTGGGTTGATACCTTGAGTGACATTGTCATAGAGCTTGCTGATGAAGGTCTCGATAAGGTTTTTAGCTCGGTGAGCACTAGCATCAAATGGCTGCCAACCAATATTGAAAACCTGACCCTGACTGGCACTGCTTATTATGGAGATGGAAACGATTTAAACAATACAATACTCGGCACAGATTCTCCTAATCATCTTGTTGGTTACGGCGGTAATGATTGGCTTAATGGTGGATTGGGTGCGGATATTATGAAGGGAGGCACGGGCAACGATATATATTGGGTTGATACCATGAGCGACATTGTCACAGAGCTTGCTGGTGAAGGTAACGATACGGTTCTTAGCCCGGTGAGCACCAGCTTCAAATGGCTGCCAGCCAATGTTGAAAAGCTGAGCCTGATTGGCACTGCTATTTTTGGAGATGGAAACGATTTAAACAATACAATACTCGGGTCAGAGCATACCAATAATCTTTATGGTTACGGCGGTAATGATTTTCTTAATGGGAGAGGCGGTACTGATTCTCTTCATGGCGGGATAGGTAGTGATGGGTTCGTATTCACCAACAACCAGGCTACCGGTGGTGTCGACATTATTAGTGATTTTAGTGCGCCAGCAGACTCAATTTACCTGGCTGCACGGGATGGTGCGGCATTTAACCAAGGGCTGTCTTTCTCTGGTGCAAGTGTTGGCAGCCCCCTTAGACCTGATTGGTATTTCGAAGGCGCTGGTTTTAATGGTAATGGAACCGAGCTCAGTGGTATCTTTGTTGACACATCAAACGGCAATATTTGGTATAACCCAACTAGTAGCACACCTGGTGATAGCTATCATTTTGCAACAGTTACAGGTGCGGGTTCTAGTCTTTCTCCTGATGATTTTTTACTGTTCTAAATTGATGTCAAACACCTCCGGTTAAGCCGGAGGGCGTCTGACTCAAGCTTGAGGACAAGAAAAAATCTCCGGTATTTATCTGTCTGAAAACAAGATAAAAAAAGGGTCGATAAAAAAGGGGCAGAGCCAATGTCATTAAGTTAAGCCATACCCAACTGATTTATTTTGCTCTCTTATAAGTGCAAAAATGTAATTTGTTTTTAATTTTGGGAAAATGACTCATCTTTTGGCAATAGCAAAGCAATTAAGTAATGCGTTCACAAATCCCCTCAGTAGGCAATATCGACAGAACTGAGGAGCAACACAACAGATTATTACTTACAGCTCACATGCCTTGCAACATTTCTTCCGCGTGCTTGCGTGTTGCGGCAGTGATTTTCACACCACCATGTCACCAAGGTCTTGCAATATAACGTCTACGCTTCATTTTTATGTGTCCGGTTATCCTAAAATCCTCAGTTGGATGGTGCTTAGAGTGCATTGTTGTTTATTTTTGGCACGGCGCAGTGAGGAGTAATAACTAGTTATTACAACGAATTGCAACGCAGCAAAAGATAAAGAACAGTGTGCTATAAGCATCATAGCGTGGACTCACCTTTAGGGTGCGCAACATTTGACAAAATATTTGTTTTATTTCATAAGATTGGCCAATGCTGAAGCGATCAACTGAGGATTTTAGGGTTATGGCAGCATTAGCTCCAATCAAAAACCACCCTATTCTCAATTAACTGGATATTTTGACGTAATTACATTATAGTTACATCAGCACATTAATAATGAACATATTTAAATGACACATTTAGTGAAAATTGGGAATTCTCAGGGTATCAGAATCCCCAAACCATTAATTGAGCAAGCTCGATTAGAAGGAAAAGAACTTAAACTACTAATTGTTAATGAAGGGCTCCTCATTACACCCGAAAATGCTGTTAGAGCTGGCTGGAAACAAGCCATTGAACAATCTATCGCCGCGAATGGCACCGAAGAAACTAACGGCACTTGGTTAGATTTACCTCTAGATTCTGATGATGAACTAGACTGGTAATGGATAAAATTAAACGCTTTGATGTATGGCTTGTCGATCTAAATCCTACGAAAGGCCGAGAAATTAATAAAACACGCCCTTGTGTTGTGGTATCCCCTAATGAAACGATAGATGTCAAGATAGTTGTCGCCTAAAGTTGAATTTATGCAGCCTTATTTTCCACAATCTCGACTTGCTGCTTTTCTGGGTTAAGATGAACAATTCTTATCGGTTCCCAGTTTCTTATTTCGCCACTCCAACGGTTA
>JAJFJJ010000102.1 GCA_021774195.1 Nitrosomonas sp.
GTAATGAACCTTGTCATAGGTTTGCCTTCATTCTTAGTGAGAATTGATAGTTCTGGTATAAAAAAGAACTTCTTGTCTAATACTCTTTCATGGTCAGACATAGATCATGCAAAGATTATAGGTTTTTCATCTATAAAGCATTTTAATAAACTGATATTAAGCGGGCGTGGACAGACTATAGAAATAAATCTTTTTATTTTTGATAATCAAGAAAGATTTATCGAGAAAGTTCGCACATTTTTACCTTGGGCAACGAATTTGGATATAAAGAGTTTACCTTCAGAAGCTAGTAAAGCTTAAATTGAAATTCTGGGTATAAGACTCCGGGCTAGCCGCCGCGCCACACTCAACCTACATAAATCGACATGCCTATGGCCGTCCTTGAAAAGGTGTCAGTCATTGTATCTTGCATGTCGAACAATTCGTCTGTCACGCAAGATGCAATGACTGACACCTTCGTGTTTATGCTGATGCGATTATCTCTGACTTACTAGAATTCTACTGCCACCCAGTCTCCAGAATTCTGAATGCTTGATCTGACGCTGTCTTATTGCTACACCCAAGATGTTTGAATGTTAGACCTTTATCACCTTTCTTTCGTCAGGTGTAAGTGGTCTATGTGTCTGGCCTGGTTCTGATCAGACGTCCAACTCGTCGCCTGATGTGACGTTCAAGCAACAGTTATGACATTCCCCTAAGCTTTTGTTTTAATGACTGAGAATCGTTCTTTTTTGCGTAAGAAAGGTGTTTCAAAGTAATAGTAAGATAGATAAGACAGTATGATTGTTGTCCCTATTACACTAGTAAACGCGATGATTTGCCTGAGAAAATCACTGAGTTCTAATTGTGAAATTATTGCCGCAAGATAAAAAATGACCAAAGGGTGAATAATATAGATTCCATAGGATATTTTTCCTAGTTTATCAATCCATAATTGATTTAGATTAACTATTTTATTTTTATCGGTAATCTGGGAAATGATAATAAATCCAGTAACTAAAGCTGTTATATTATGCGCAAAGAAGGGAATAGAGTAGAAATTAACAGCAATTAGTCCGATTACACTCCAGCTAAACAATTGGGTTAGTTTATGTTGAGAACATTTTAAAAATAATTTGTTTTTTTCATAAAATAGAACAGCACAAAAAGCGCCGATGGCCATGCAATCAAATCGCGTCAGGTGTAAGGCTTTGTATACCCATGGTGCGTCATCATATAGAAACAGCCGTACTAGAATTTTAGTGGCAATAAAGATAAGTAAGAAAATAAATAGCGATTTTTTGATATTGATAGATTTTTTGACTAGCCATGGCCAAAACAAATAAAACTGTTCTTCGACTCCTAGGGACCAATAGTGGATGAGAAGGGGGATTGCATTGCCCATTATGTATGGCAAATTTGCACCCATTAATATGTAGAAAATAATAGGCCCTGGAAATTCCTCTGGCAGATATAAATAAACAGTTACTATGGCGAGTATTAAATACAAATAATAGAGCGGCCAAATACGAAAAATACGGCGGACATAAAAATTTTTAATGTTTATTTCGCCTCTTTCCTTTTCGAGTAGTAGAAGGTATGTGATTAAAAAACCACTGAGTGAAAAAAACATGGTTACGCCATGGTGAGCTAATAAATATGTAGATAAGCTAACGCCACCAAACCAATCCATCTGTAAGCGAATATGCGAAATAACAACCGCTAGAGCTGCTATAGCACGTATACCATTAAGTCCATTTAAGTGAACCCTTGAAAAAAGCATTCAGACCAACCTTCTAATTTGATGAGCTATTGTCATGTCCCGTGCTTGTAATAGTTAGTTTTGAAACGAATGGACTCAGTATCGATTGATTTCCTCGTGCAACAATATCAACAAGCATTCCCTTATAAATATACCCCGATACTACCGAATAACGCAGATAAAACAAATTCAATTTGGAACCGTTAGGTAGAGCAAATCCAAGTTCGTCATCCCTGCATATTCCGGCCCAATCTGAACAGCCATTCTGGTTCAATGTGAACATGTATTCTGGTCGAACGGTGAACAGTTACCATTAAGTTTACTAAGCTGCCCACCTTTTGGGGGACAGAAATTGGCTGAAGTGGTACTGTATAGCCAATTCTTTCTCATTAATGGGCACCTCTAAAAATCCATATTTGCTAGCATCCGCAAAGCGAATTGCCTGCTTACCCCGTTTCGTCACAACACTGTGGTATTATCAAAAAATATTTCCTGACATATCAATCACATGCCGCGCCAATACTTTTTGTTTTCACCTTATCTTGTTTTGAAATCCGAATTTTTAGAAGCGCCTTAATGTTTATCGATCTACCCGACTAGTACTTTTTCAACTTGATATTTACGGGTACAGTTAGCTTTTCAGTGTTACTGGCAAGGCGGGTCTTGCCGACAATGGTTGTTCCCTTAGCAAGTGCTGCAACGCAGTGACGGGACATCTTGTGATCGCTGAACTGGTAAATATCAAGTTGAAAGAGTACTAGCTAAATCCTATTGTTCCCTTTTTTAGAGGAGGCCCATATGTCACGTACTAGAATTAGTTTCGCTTCTTGTAATCTCTACAATCTAAATGAACCTGGGTTTCGTTTGTATCGAGATGCCGACGGGTGGAGTCCTGATGAGTATCATAAGAAGATTGCTTGGATGGGCAGTTTATTGTCTCATTTGCAAACTGACGTTTGGGCCTTTCAGGAGCTTTGGCACGGTGAATCGTTGCAGCAGGTTTTTACTGCTGCTGATTTAGCTGATGATTATGAGTTGTTGGTACCGCCAAACCATAGCGGGCAAAAGATCGTGTGCGCTGCTGCAGTGCGGTCGAAAATTCTTGTTGAGGAGCCAGAATGGATTGACGCTTTTCCTGAGCATTTTAAATTGAGTAGCGGCGGAGACGACCCGCAAACTTCTAAAATATCGGTGCAGATTGATTCTTTTTCACGTCCGATCTTGCATTTTCAGGTCAAACCACGTGCAAACGGCAAAAGAATTCATGTTTATGTTTGTCATTTTAAATCCAAGGGGCCAACTGGAATTCACCGAGAATCTTGGTATTCAAAACAGGTCCATGCCAATCATCGTGAGACCCTTGGTAGCGCAATTTCAACCATTCGTCGAACGGCAGAGGCGGCTGCGCTGAGAATGATACTGACCGAACAAATGAAGGGGACAGACACGCCAGTTGTTGTACTAGGGGATTTAAATGATAGTCAGCACAGTAATACATTGAACATTATTACCGGACAACCAAACTACCTATTATCCGGCTTGCAAGAAGGCGGTAGTGATGTTGATTTATACTCTGTCGGCACATTGCAGGAATATCGTAGCCAACGTGATGTGTATTACACGCATGTCTACAACAAGACGCGTGAGTCGTTAGATCATATCCTAGTAAGCCAGGAATTTTATGATAACAGCCGAAAACGAATTTGGGCATTTAAAGGCATGGAAATCATTAACGACCATTTGAACACTGATGACCATAAGCAAAATGGTTCAACAGATCACGGTATCGTACATGCAGAATTCGAGTACCGACCCGCATAATCCTAAATTCCTCAGTTGACCGCTAAAAAAGTATCCAACTGAGGATTTAGGTTGAACTGCGGCCCACTAACGCTGTTTCTACACTACCTGAATCGAAGAGCAATATCAGTGAATTCATCAAAAATTTCTAGGAAAGCATCAGTAACGTCAGGGTCGAAGTGTTGATTACGGCCATCAATAATAATTGTTCGCGCTTCAGAAAAAGAAATTGCTGGCTTATAAATACGCATTGTCGTTATCGCATCGAACACATCAACTAAAGCCATAAACCGGGCAGAGATAGGAATTTGATCGCCAATCAAACCATCGGGATAGCCTGTCCCATTCCATCTTTCATGGTGCCAGCGAGCGATCTCTTTCGCTATTACGAGAAATTCCACCGACTGATTTATATCTTTCTCAGCAAGCTCTATGGCGTGAGCACCCATCTCAGCATGCGTTTTCATTATCTCCCATTCTTCATCATTGAGTTGACCAGGTTTAAGTAAAATATGATCTGGAATGCCAACTTTACCAATATCATGCAGTGGGGCAGACATGGTGAGTAAAGAATTATAATGATCCGTTAATGTTTCTCTAAAGCGTGGATGATTTTGTAACTGCTTTGCTAATAGCCCAATATAAGACTGAGTACGTTTAAGGTGCTCACCGGTCTCTTGATCACGAGTTTCAGCCAAATGAGCCAAAGCGCGAATACTAACATTTTGGATAATTTGATTTTCTTCCATACGCCGCTTGATTTCCGCTTCTAGGAAATCATTCTTGTCATGGAGAAAATCGTGCGCTAATTTCATGGTGAGCTGTGCTTTCACACGTGCAAGCATGATTAATGGCTTGATCGGTTTGGTGATATAGTCAATGGCACCGAGTTGCAAGCCCTTACGTTCATCTTCTTCTGATTCCATAGAAGTAAAAAAGATAACCGGAATATCTTGAGTGATTGGGTTTTCTTTTAACTTTTTCAGAACGGTGTAGCCGTCCATTTCAGGCATAATAATATCCAGCAATATTAGATCTGGATATGGCTCTAAGAAAGCCGCCTCCAAGGCATGTTTACCGGAGTTCGCTGCCCGAACCTTATACTCTTCAGCTAATGTCGCACTCAAAACAGCAAGGTTTGCAGGTTCATCATCAACAATGAGTATTGTTTGCTTGCTTATGGGCATTGTGCTTTGAAGAAAATGATAATTGAGTAATTGTACTTAACTTCTTTACAAAAGTAAGTGAATACAGGCGTGACTCTAATATTACGCTTCTATATAATGAAGTACAACAGTCTAATATAACAAATAGTTATTGATTCGTATTGTGTAATTCAACTTAAGCTCGACAAACCATCAAAATAATACGGGATTGAGCAGGGGCAAAAAGTATGAAGAGATCCTACCTTGTTGTAATTATTTTAATCTTTATCTCTTATCACCTTCTATTTACAACCTATTTACGACCAGGTCAGCATGGAAACCCAATAACAATCGGGATAAATGAATGGACCGGTTATGATCCGTTTATTGTGGCAAATAAAGTCGGTCTTTTTAACAAAAATAATATTCTGGTTGAAGTGAAAAGGTTCGCATCTGCAACTGATGAAATTGAAGCGCTCAAAAACGGGCAAATTCAGGGTGGCGGGTTTACGCTCGATGAGGTGTTTACCATCGTCGATTCAGGTTTTAAAGGTCACATTGTTTTAGTGATCGATTACTCGATGGGTGGTGATATGCTCATTGGACAAAAAGAGGTGACTAGCGTCCGTCACCTCGCAGGCAAGACCATTGGTTTTGAAGGTAGCGTAGTGGGTGAATTTCTATTGGACCGTGCTTTAAGGAAAAATTATATCAAAAGAAACAATGTTGAATTGATTGATATTCCAGCTGACAAATGGCTCTCGGCTTTCAAGCAAAAAAATATTGATGCTTTAGTATGCTTCAATCCGGTTGCGGCCCAATTATTAGGTAACTATGAAGGTAATCTTTTGTTTAGTTCAGCTGATATGCCGTACGAAATTATCGATGTGCTTTTCTTTTCAGAATCATTCTACAAAAACAACCAAATTGCTATTACGAAAATTCTTAAAACATGGTTTGACGCATTAAGGTATATCGATACACACCTTGATGAGGCTGCCGGCATTATTTCAGTTGAAAAGAATATCTCACCTGAAATATATAAAGCTGGCTTAAACGGGTTTTTGGCACCTGATTTAGTAGCAAATAAGGCGATTTTAAATTCCAAATCTGACGAGAATATTTTTAAGTATTCTCAAGTAATTGTAGATTTTATGCTTTCTGAAGGCTTGCTTTCACAGCGAATTAATACTGAAGATATCTTTCGGCCAGAAACATTATTTGCATTAGAACCCAAGTCAGCACGTTAGCGAGAAAAACCATGAAACTTTTCGCCTTCAAAACGATTCAAGCCAAACTGACATTCTGGTTTGTTGTTGTTGCAATGATCCCGCTATCAATCGCGTTGTTAGTGACTTATGAGCAAAGAATCAATGTCATTGAAAACCGCTCACTTGAAAAACTTTCAGCTATTAGGGATTTAAAAGTCGGGCGGTTACAGGGTTGGTTATCAGAAAGGTTACATGACACAGCAGTCATTGCTAGAACTATTGAAGATGCTCGTTTAGCGTATCTTTTTACCAAAGAAAGCTATAACAAAAAAGATTTAATGGAAATCGCGGCTATTAAGGGACAATTGGAACACAGTATCCGGGGACGCGCTGCCTATAGTGAAATTTTCCTCATCAACCCCTCAACAGGAGAAATCCTAATATCTACCCGGGCCAAGTCTGAAGGCACGGACAAGCTAAAGAGCCCTTACTTGACAGGTGTAATACAGTCGCGAGATAGCTATATCACAGACATCCACTACTCAGAATTAATTTCTAAAAACACCATTGCGATTTCAAAACCTATCTTTGGAAAGCAATATGAAGATGAGCGTATTATTGCCGTGCTTGTCGCACTTATTGATTTAGAAAATTCACTGTATAAAATCTTGTTGGATAAAGTTGGATTAGGCCGAACAGGTGAAACGCTTATCGTCAATAAAGATGTTGTCGCTTTAAGCGAACTCCGGTGGCATGATAGTGCCCCGCTTAATTTTAAGATAACATCCTTGCCAGCGATCAATGCTGCACAAGGAAAAACCGGGGCATTAATAACGCAAGACTATCGCGGCAAAGAAATCGTGGCCGCCTATACGTATGTTCCTGAAACAGGTTGGGGGTTTGTAACTAAACAAGATGTGAATGAATTAAATGCACCCATTGAGGAAATGTTGTTTAATTTTTTACTGCTGTTTTTTATATCATTACCTCTGATTATTATTGCTGCTTATTTTTCCAGCAAGACTCTTTCAGCACCGATCATAAAGATCAATAATGCGGCAAAACGAATCAGAGCCGGTGATTATTCTGTTAGAACCACCATTGACTCGCATGATGAGCTTGGCTCTCTTGCGGATTCTGTTAATGAGATGTCAGACTCGATTGAATCAAGAATTGCCATACAGTCAAAGATCAATAAACAACTAACCAAACAAACCACAGAATTAACTAAAGCTCGCCTTCATGCAGAAGATAGCAGCCGTGCAAAGAGTTACTTTTTAGCCAATATGAGCCATGAAATACGTACGCCAATGAATACCATAACCGGGTTCACTTATTTGTTGCTGCGTGATAATTTGACACCAAAGCAATCTGACCGATTGAATAAAATCAATGCTGCCGCAGATCATTTACTTAAAATTATCAATGATATGCTTGATATATCCAAGGTAGAGGCCGGAAAGTTAACGCTAGAATCCGCTGATTTTTCTCTTGAAAGCATTTTTGACCAGCTACAGTCTATGCTGAATGTGCAGGCGAAAGAA
This sequence comes from Nitrosomonas sp., assembly GCA_021774195.1. Taxonomy (GTDB): domain Bacteria; phylum Pseudomonadota; class Gammaproteobacteria; order Burkholderiales; family Nitrosomonadaceae; genus Nitrosomonas. The sequence goes on from JAJFJJ010000102.1 coordinate 7,442, forward strand.
AAAGGCTTAATCTTTGAAATAGATCTTGATGCTGCACCAATTTGGCTCAGGGGAGACCAAATGCGTCTTCGCCAAGCTTTACTCAATTATGTCGCTAATGCTGTTAAGTTCTCAGAACAAGGCACTATTTTCTTGCGAGCTAAAAAAATCCAGGAACAAAATAATGAAATTCTGGTGCGCTTTGAAGTTCAAGACTGCGGTATTGGCATAGCACGCGAGAAATTATCACGTTTGTTCCAAGTATTTGAACAGCTTGACGCTTCGACATCGCGTAAATTAGGCGGTACCGGTTTAGGCTTGGCAATTACCCGGCATTTAGCTGAGATAATGGGCGGTGAGGTTGGTGTGGAGAGTGAACTCGGCAAAGGAAGTCTCTTCTGGTTTACTGCAAGGCTGGCGCGCGGTCATGAAAACAAGTCAAAGATAGATTCTGTTGCAGAGAGCAATGCAGAGATCGTGTTGCGAACCCATTATGCTGGCTCACGTATCTTAATTGTTGAGGATAATGACATTAATCGCGAAGTTGCACAGGACATATTGTGTCGCATGAATTTGGTGGTAGATTTGGCAAAAAATGGGCAGGAAGCAGTCAATAAAGCCAATGAATTCGATTATGATTTGATCCTGATGGATGTCCAAATGCCTGTGATGGATGGGCTTGAGGCAACCCACTTGATTCGTTTACTGGAAGGTAAAGCTGAAATACCTATATTGGCAATGACAGCCAATATCTTTTTGGAAGACCGTGAATCGTGTCGAAAGGTCGGCATGAATGACTTTATCGCCAAGCCTATCAACCCAAGAAAATTATACTTAGCGCTCATACATTGGCTTTCCAAGCGGGATTCTTTGATGTCAGAGCCACCGACTGAATCTGCTAATGTATCCCCTAATGCAGTGACTGAAGGCGATACACACTTGCGCAACCAACTTGAAGAAATAGATGGCGTTGATGTTACATTGGGCTTACAAAATTTGCATGATGATATCAATAGATATCTACAACTGTTACGCCAGATTGATGCCAGACATGGTGGCGACATGGTTAGATTGAGAACTGAGCTTACAGAAGGGAAACTCGATAAAGCGCGCTTTATCGCTCACACGCTTAAAGGTGCAACTGGCACACTTGGCCTGACACGATTACAAGCGTTGACCAAAAAACTAGAAGAAGCTCTACGGCGTCATGACGACGAGCATTGTTATGATGAAATTAATCGGTTTATTGATGTTGTTTACATGGAACAGTGTGCTTTTCATCAGGCATTGTCTAACGTTGCCGAACAAAAACAGCCTGTTCAAGAAGTTAAGCCAAGCCCTGCTGAAGGGCGGGCAATACTTAATCGTCTCAATGCACTATTGAACCAGGCAGATACCGAAGTGAACAATGTGTTTGCGCAATCTAAGGCCATATTGAAAGTGTTATATGGTACATCAGCAGAAGAACTCGGTCAGCAAATAGAAGCATTTGACTATCAGGAAGCACAAAAAACCATTAAAATCATGTCCGCGATTGATCTGGACCACTAATCCTTCAAAAAACATCACCAACTAATCAATTGCCGTAAATTGTAATTCACTCAAAAAAGCTATTCTTCGACAGACTCACAGGTAAAAGAGGCCGCCTCACCATTAAAGTAACTCTCAGTATGCTGCGGTAATTGTTCAGATTACCCCTAGAATTCATCAGTTCAAGGCACAAAATGTGAGTTTACACGTGTAAATGATCATTTTGTACCGTAGAAATAGTGGATTTTAGGGGTGAGCTGAATAGTTACAACCTAACTTTATAAAACTGTTAGAGATAGAAGAATTTAGTATACTTTTTGTAGCAGGATCGATATTATTTGTACAGCAGACAACTGTGATTAATATGCAAACAATATCTATCATGCTCTACATGTCACATTAGAGAGGCTGCATCATATTGAAGAATTTTCATTTTATCTCCGGTTTACCACGCTCCGGCTCGACACTGCTTGCGGGGATTCTCCGACAAAACAAAGACTTCCACGCAGCAATGAGCAGCCCTGCTGCGCCTTTAATGCAAGTGTGCCTAGAACTAATGGGTACGGGCGGCGAGTTTCATCCATTTTTTGATACCGAAAAACGCAAAGCCATTTGCAAAGCTGTTTTCTCGAGTTACTATCAAGACATTACTGACAAAATGGTGATTTTCGACACCAATCGTATATGGACAGCTCGTCTACACCTGCTAACTGAACTATTTGAAAACTTCAAAGTAATCTGCTGTGTACGTAATCCTGCTTGGGTAATGGATAGTTTTGAAAGCATTTACCGAAAAAACCCCTTTGAATACAGCCGCATGTTCTCTCCGCAAAGTCGGCAGACCGTCTATACCCGCTGCGAGGCCATTGCCAGCGTCCCAGGCTCATTCGGCAGTGCCTGGACTGCCCTAAAAGAAGCTTATTACGGCGAACATTCCGATAAATTATTATTAATTGATTACGATTTGTTGACACAACACCCTCAACGGACAATGGCGCTAATATATCAATTTATTGATCAAACGCCCTTTCAGCATAATTTTGATAATGTCGACTATGAAGTCAGTGAGTTTGACGAGATGCTTGGGGTGAAAGGATTGCACACCGTCAAACGCAAAGTCGAATTTAAACCACGACGCAGCATCTTACCGCCGGAATTATTTCAAAAATACAGTGAAATGGCATTTTGGCTGGATAACACCGGGACTTCTGCCAGCATTATCACACCGAAAGAAACAAAGTAATTCCAATAAATCAAGAAACCGACATAAACAAAAAATGGAAAATTGATCATGAATAAGACTTTTTTGAATGGTATTGCACCGAACGAGGTGAATCAAAAATCTTCGACAATGGAAAAAACCATAACGCAGCGTCATGTATTGAATTCCGAAATAACAACGGTTAAAGACTTGGAATTAGCCACGCGTAATCCCGTTCGTGAACTTGTCATTATAGATCAAGCGGCATCCTACAAACACATTTTCTATAGCAAATTAAAACCAGGCGTGGATGTTGTTGAAATTGACGCCAGCCTAAATGGTTTAGAACAGCTAAAAACTATTTTAACTAATTATCAACAGCTTGATTCCTTGCACCTAGTATCCCGCACCAGTGACGGGGTGGCTTATCTGGGCAATGGTCATATAACAGAACAGTTGTTACGAAGCGAACTAACAACGCTCTCGCCGGTAGAAAACCGTTTTAAAGATGGCGCAGAAATATTACTTTATTGCTGTAATCAAGCAAATACCAAGCGGGGTGAGGCACTACTGGAACTGATTGCCAACACATCAAGTGTTGATATCACAACCCCAAATGATTTAACTGATTCAATTGATTCAATTGATAACAATGCAAGCGCGGATCTTGTAATCACCAAAGGTGATATAAAGATGAATAAACCTTTTAGCAAAATTGCGCTGCAGGATTTTTCATCACAAGCATTTTCTGGAACCATCGATTTCAGCACCGTTATCACAACAGGCACCTTTGGCGGCAGTGCCGCAATTGACGCCCAATTTGGCGGTGCTGGTGGCTATACCCTCGAAATGGACGGGACGGCACATAGCACCTATGCCTTTCTAGATAAAGGTTATACCTCTGGAAACGAATCAAAGCTTACCTTGTTCTTCACGGGGGGCGAGGCTTTCGACGCAACATCAATTTATCTCTACAATGTCAGTGGCAATACCGACTCATTCACCATTACCTCGGACCAACCCGGTGACTCGGCGATTGTATCAAGTCTCGCAGACGCAACAGGCTCAACACCTACGCTAACTGGCTTTACCGGCATTACAAAACTGTATATAACCCCCCAAGACGGTACCGGATATTTTGGCATTGACGATCTCGCGGTCAGCAATGTTGCCGCTGCAGCATCGACGACCATCACCTCAGCCACCTATAACGCCAGCACCAACTCGTTAGTGGTCACTGGCACTGACATGAGCGCCACGGTTGGCGCGCTCAACGACATTGATGTGAGCAAACTGACCGTCACCGGGCAAGGCGGATCGACCTACACCCTTACTTCAGCCAGCGTAGAAATCGACTCAGCAACCCAATTTACTGTGTCGCTGAATGCCGCCGACCAGATTAATGTCGAAGGCTTATTGAACAAGGACGGCACCTCTGCCGTCGATTCAACAACTTTCAATCTTGCTGCCGCGGCCGATTGGAATCCAGCAAATTCTGGTAACGCGGATCTTACTGGTAATGGCGTTACTGTCAGCAGTGTACAAACACCAACCATTACCTCTGCCACTTACGATGCCAGCGCGGGAAGTCTGGTGGTGACCGGAACAAACTTAGTTAAAGCCAGTGGCGCGACCAATGATATTACCGCCAACAAACTCACTTTTACCGGTGAAGGCGGATCGACCTACACCTTAACTGATTCTTCCAACGTTGAGATTACTTCGGGCACCGCATTTACGGTCACATTAAGCGCCACCGACAAGGCCGCACTCAACCAGATCATTAACAAAGACGGCACCACCTCCACCGGTACTACAACGTACAACTTAGCGGCAGCTGATGATTGGAATACGGTTATTGGCAACACCGATATCTCCGATGCAACTGGCAATGGCATTACAGTAAGCAATGTCGCCGCACCAACCATAACATCAGCAACATACAATGCCAGCACCGGCTCATTGGTGGTAACGGGTACCGGCTTGCTAAAAAGAAGTGGCGCCACCAACGATATTGATGCCTCAATGCTCACCTTTACCGGTGAAGGAAGCGACACCTATACCCTGACCGATTCGGCTGATGTGGAGATTACTTCGGGCACTGCGTTCACAGTCACATTGAGCGCCACTGACAAAGCAGCGCTCAATCAGATCATCAATAAGAACGGCACTGCATCAACTGGCGGCACCACCTATAACCTGGCTGCTGCCGAAGACTGGGCTACCGGTGCCGATTCAGCCGTTAATGTGGTCGATGCAACGGGGAATGGCATTACCGCCAGCAGTGTGGCCACGCCAACCATTACTTCTTCAACTTACAATGCCAACACCGGCGCATTGGTGGTGACGGGTACCGGCTTGTTAAAAAGAGATGGCGCCACCAACGATATTGATACCTCAATGTTCACTTTCACTGGTGAAGGGGGTGCGACGTATACCCTGACTGATTCGGCCGATGTGGAAATCACTTCAGGCACAGCATTTACGATCACATTAAGCGCCACTGACAAGGCTGCACTCAATCAGATCATCAATAAAAACGGCACCACCTCTACCGGCGGCACCACTTATAACCTGGCTGCTGCCGAAGATTGGGCTGCCGGTGCCGATGCTGCGGTTAATGTGGTCGATGCGACAGGAAATGGAATTACCGCCAGCAGTGTCGCCGCACCAACCATTACCTCGGCAACCTATGATTACAATACCAATGTCTTAACCGTTACCGGCACAGGGTTTCTTAAAAATAGTGGAGCGGCCAATGATATCGACCTCTCCAAATTGACAATCACCGGAGAAGACGGTGCAACCTACACCCTGACCACCGCGACAGATGTTGAAATTACTTCGGGAACCTCCTTCACTACAACACTTACGGGCGCAGACCTGATTAATGTTGAAGCGCTGTTAAACAAAGATGGCACGACCGCAGATAGTGGCGCCACTTTTAATCTAGCTGCCGCCGAAGACTGGGCGGCCGGCGCAGACGCCGCGGTCAATGTGGTTGATGCAACAAACGGCATTACAGTCAGCAACTATGCCGTGCCGACCGTTACTTCAGCAACCTATGATGTCAGCACGGGACAATTAGCCATCACCGGCACAAACTTCGTCAATAACGCTGGTGCTGCCAATGACCTGGATTCATCACTATTAACTTTTACCGGTGAAGGTAGCTCAACTTACACCCTGACAGACACCAGTGATATTGAAATCACATCAGCAACGGCCGCAACAGTTACGCTAAGCAGTACCGATCAGCTTCACATTCAGGGACTATTAAATAAAGCAGGCACGACATCTGGAGACAGCACTACTTACAATCTTGCTGCCGCTGACAATTGGCTGGCCGGTGCACCGAGCAGCAATGATATTGCCGACCTGACCGGTAATGGCATTACCGCTAGCAATATCCAGACACCGACCGTTACCTCGGCCACCTATGATTCTGATACGGGTGCGATTGTTGTAACAGGCACCAACCTCTTCCATCAGTCCGGTGCTAGCAATGATGTTGATATTTCCAAGTTCACCTTTACTGGCGAAGGAGGAACCTACACCATCACTAGCGCCTCAGACGTTGAAATCACCTCGGCAACGTCATTCACGTTTACCCTAACAGGGTCTGACAAGACCGGAGTGGATGCAAAGCTTGACCAAGTCGGCACTTCATCTAGTGGCGGTACTACCTATAATATCGCCGCAGCGGAAGACTGGCTGGCAGGTGCCGATGCCGCAGCCAATATCGCAGATTTAACGAGCAATGCCATTACCGTATCAATTAATCCCGCTATCACCTCAGCGACCTACAATGCCAGCACTGGCAGTTTAGTCGTTACCGGAACCAATATTCAAGCCAATGG
>JAJFJJ010000103.1 GCA_021774195.1 Nitrosomonas sp.
GCCACAGCAGCACCAAGTGGAAATGGTTATTTCCAAGGTGATTTTGGTGGTATTGCAGCAATGGTCAAGAATGAAAAACGCTATCCTGACAACCCAGGTAACTGGGCTTATTTTGGTTTCTCAGCTGATTCTAACCACGGAGCAATCCAGGATGAGGCCGCATGTTCTGCATGTCATCAACAAAATGCAGCTGAAGATCAGGTCTTTACACAGTTCTATCCTGTATTACGTGCAGCTAAACCAGGCGAGTAAAGGTAGCTGACTTTAAATAAGTATAAATGGCCTTTGTTTTATAACTAAGGCCTGAAAAGAACGGGCGACTTGTATTGGTACTTTTATGTGCTGGTCAAGTTGCCCGTTTTTGCTATTTGGCTAGAAATTTTCAATAGGTTACTTATGGTTTCCATATGGATGATGAATATTGGCTAGACCGGTGGGAACGTGAAGATATTGGCTTTCATCAGAATGAGACGAACCATTATCTAACTCAATATTGGCCGGCACTTAATCTCACACAGAAATCAGAGATATTCGTACCGTTATGTGGTAAAAGTCGCGACATGCTTTGGCTGCGCGAACAAGGCCATATGGTGTTGGGTGTTGAGCTTAGTACCTTTGCAGCACTGTCATTTTTCGGAGAAAATAATCTTCAAGCAGATTTTCAAAAGAATGGGAAGTTAGACTGCCTGACTGGAGATGGGATTCGTATCCTGTGTGGTAATTTTTTTGATGTGAGTCCATCAAACCTAACCAATATCAGTGCGGTTTATGACCGCGCGGCATTAGTTGCATTATCGCCGGAAATGCGTCGAAAATATGCTTCTTACTTGCTTGATATTCTACCTTCAGGTACGAAAATTCTGGTGATTGGCTTCGATTATCCTCAATCTGAGATGATTGGACCACCTTTTGCAGTTTCTCCCGATGAAGTCGAAATGCTCTATGGACAACACGCGACAATACGTCAATTGGCACAGATAGATGTACTCGATCAGAATGAGCGCTTTCGTGAGTGTGGACTGAGTCGTTTGTATGAAAGCGTTTATTTAATTACTAAAAATACGAAATGAGCTGTGCTTGAGTGGTGTAACTACTTCGGTGTGGCCATAATACTGAGTAGCGGAAACCGGCCTCCTGGTCGTTCAAAAGGGCGCGAATATTCAATTGTGAATCCATTCTCCTGAATAATTTGCTCCAAATCTGCCTGCACCCATTTTTGCACGTCGCAAAGGTGATTAATGCCTGATATATTAGCCTTTACCCAATCTGTTTTTGGGCCTCGGTGTAAAGCAATCATAATTTTTCCGTTGGGTTTCATGACCCGCTTAAGGTTGGCTAATACCAATGGAACGTCAACTTTATGAATATGCAACAAACTAAAGGCAACCCAAACGCCGTCAAATGTTTCAGGAGGGAAATTAATTGCTCTCATGTCCATTTTTAAAAAACGGGCGTTAGGAACCCGCTTAGTAGCCATTTCTATAAATTCCGATGTAAGATCAATTCCGGTGACATGAAATCCGAGTGTTGCAAATACTTCGGAGTCCTGTCCAGGGCCGCAGCCACAGTCGAGAATAGCGGCGTCTTTAGGCATGAACCCAACAAATTCTTTTCTGTCAGGGTCTAAAAAATCATGCGGGTTTTTGAAAAAGTCGGAGAAATCTTGCGCTTTTTGTCCATAAATTTCAGCAATTTTATTATTATATTTGTTTATGCGGTCCATGAGAAAGACTGTGGTATTTAATGATAAGTGGTAGAGTGAGTTTGAATATTAAACCTAAACAAATAAATTTGTGTCAAAAATAAAACAAAAATTTCCTGAGTCAGCATCGAGAAACAACAAAAAATACGTCCCAGCACTAGGATACCATTGGTTAACACCTTATTATGATTGGGTTGTCGGTTTGGCCGGACGTGGTGATGTTTTTATGGACGCGCTGATTTTGCAAGCACATCTTGATAGCCATCAGCAGGTACTTGATTTAGCTTGTGGTACGGGATCGCTGTCGATTCGGATTAAGCAAACCTTTCCCGTGATTAATATTACAGCGCTTGATTGTGACCCGGAAATTTTACAGCAGGCCGAACAAAAAGTGGACAGGGCAGGGGTCATCGTGAAATTTGACCAAGCATTCGCGCAGAACTTACCATATTCGGATGAGTCATTTGATCGGGTTGTTTCCAGTTTATTATTTCATCATTTGACTTGGGCGCATAAGAAAAAAGTGGCTAGAGAAGTTTTTCGTGTGCTGAAACCACAAGGCGAGCTGCATGTTTTGGATTGGGGACGTGCCAGTAATTGGTTAATGCGTGGTCTTTTTCTTCCGGTACAAATGGTGGATGGTTTTAAAAACACTCAGGAAAATGTTTCAGGAAGACTGATAGGATTATTTGAGCAGGCAGGGTTTAATCAAGTCAGTCAACAGCAGTCTTTCAATACCATTTTTGGAACGTTAGCTCTGTATCGGATGATCAAGGTTTAACCTAAAATCCTCAGTTGATCGCTTCAGCGTTGGCCAGTCTTATGAAATAAAACAAGTATTTTGGCAAATGTTACGCACCTTAGTGATGAACCACGCTATGATGCTTATAGCACACTGTTCTTTATCTTTTGCTGCGTTGCATTTCGTTGTAAACTAGTTCACTTCTCACTGCGCCTTGCCAAAAATAAACAACAATGCACTCTAAGCTTCGTCCAACTGAGGATTTTAGGTTTAATCAACCACGTTAGCAATGCTTTGGCCATCAAATAATGACCAAAGCAAACCAACATTATGTTATTGCAAATAAGAGTCAAACGGTAGCAACGGTTCCGCTCTACCTTCGGCCCCAACCGCCGGAATTATTAAGAATTCATCGGCTGCAAGTTCATTATTAATGGGGTTAACATCATCGATTGATTCAGTGTTTCCTGTGTGGCCGTGTAAAACAATCAACTCAGGGTGATCAAAAGGCGCTCTTTCAAAACGTACACGTTCATCCGTTAAACTCTTTAAGAAATTGAGTAAGTCTTCACGTTGTTGTGGTAAGAAACGCATTGCGACTTGCGCAAAAACCTTTGCAAAATCTTTAGAATCCGTTTCAAAATTACCGCCTCGAATGTAAAACTCGAGCACTTCTTCTAATGTAGCCATACCACCGTTATGCATATAAGGACCCGTTAATTCGATGTTTCTTAATGATGGGACCTTGAATGAACCCTCGGCAGCACTTAAAAATCGTTTTCTGTCAGGTTTTTCTAGTTCGGCCAAAGCCGCATCAATTGTTGGAATTAACGTGCCAGCGGGATTAAAACAATCAATATCATCTTGTAACTGTGATTGGATTCCATCTGCGTGAGTAAACAGCAACAAATGTGGTTCATCACTATCTATTGCCATAGGCGAATCCAGATCACAGGGGCGTATATCAGCCACATAAGGGTCAACAATTTCAGATTCATTGCCCGCCAAGAGCTGCATGTATTGATCGGCATAGGATAGTGGATTACCAAAAGGATCGGTGCCACCCAAACCTGGATCATTTTCATCCGGCGTGACGCCAGTGCCGGAAAAACCGGTATCCTGGAACATCATGCCGCCGTTTAAGGATAAATGAGTGACAACATTGGTTGTACTAACATGAAACGTTGGATTCCCGAAGGCGGGTGGGTTAATTTTTTGTAAAATACTGTTCGTCACGACCGCTGAAGAAGTAAAATTGGGTCCAATATGGCAAAGCGCGCAATGTCCATCTCGGAAAAGATCCATTCCGCGCTGTGCTGATTCACTTAAATCAATTGGATTACCATTTTCGTCACGGGCGCTTTGATCAAAAGGTGAGTCATCTGAGATTAACGTCGATTGATACATTTGAGTCGCAAGCGCAAAGAACATGGCGAAATTTGCTTCTACCTGCATATAAGGCAAGCGATGTGTCGCGGAGCTTGGTGGCGGTGAACCAAATGGGCCGTGTCCGTTATAACCCCAATATTTTTGGTTGAAAGCCTCCATGATCATCTGATAATAATAAGTGTTCAATCCTTTCTGTAAATTATTTACTGTACTATTTGCTAACTCGCCGAGCACACTATCATTCCAATGCACATTTTGATGTTCTAATGGTTTACGATATAGCAATTTGCGCCCTAGATCGGAAAAGGTGCGGTTATTGCATGACATCTCGAAGTTATCTGTTGGGGGACCAGAAGCTTGAGAAGCAAGTGCAGAATTAATTAATCTTAAACGTTCTTTGGTGACTGTACCATTATTGTAAACCCATACGCCTGCATCTGGATCACGGTCTCCCCAGGGACTGCTGCCATTAAAAATATTGTTGGCACGGCCATCCCAGAAGTTTCTAAAGTTAAAAACAGCATTAATAACAGTTGGTGTATTACGTGGCTCTACTTTACGCGTACCTTTTGCGCCAACATGAAAAACTGGATCGGCACTACGGTCACAATTGTCGTTATTTTCATGAAACCACTGTACATCATGAAAAGTACCTCCAAAGGTACCTGCGGAAGAAACAACATCATCACTGTTATATATGATGTTACTCTGAGGATCCATCGGCTCATCAGTTTGAAAAAATGGAAAGTCATCTTTCTTCAGGGTGGCATTTGGTCCTCGTGGGCGACCATCTGGACCCAATGAAAACTCAGTTGGCAAGTTACTATCTCTACCGATCGGCGCAATCTGATTCTTAACACGCCGATCTGCTCCTGCATGGAAATGACAACTGGCACAAGCCACACCATCGCTTCCTACACTGGTATCCCAAAATAAAGCTTTGCCCAGAGCGATAGCTTTTTCTTTGTTAATAATTACCGGGTCATGACCATCAAGCAAACCAGGGACTTCTGGTACCGGCGCATCTTTGAGAGACATAGGAAGCGGTCCAAAACCGACATGGGCCTGCAAGGCCGAGCAAGTGAAAACCGTAAGACAAAATACTTTGAATAAAGTAATAACAATTTTTTTGACATTGATTAGCATGATAATTTCCTTACTGATCGACATGAACATTAAAATGTTTTGAGAACATATCGATTAAATTTCTTATTCAAGACTGGCAGCAAACTTGCGAGTAATCTATGTGCAACTTCACAAATCATTTATGCTTTGATCAATACAAGACGAATCTATATATGAAGCACTTTTTGCTATTGCTTTAGGATGGATCAGTCGCTACCAAATTTAAATCTATTTACTGTTTCTTTTAACCTAAAAACCGCAGTTGAATGGTGTTTAGAGTGCGTTGTTGTTTGTTTCCGGCAAAGCGTAATGAGGAGTAATAACTCGTTCACAACGAATTGCAACGCAGCCAGAAATAAAGAACAGCGTGCTATAAACATCATAGCGTGACTCACCTAGAAGGTGCGTTTCGTAACGGTATACAAATTCCATACATTCATCAGGTTGCCTATTATTTAAAGCGATCAACTGCAGTTTTTAGGTTTAACGCTTGCCAATTAGCTCCCGGTCCCTCAGCTGCATATGCCGGGATTCTATTTCCGGTACGCGCTGGCTAATAAATCAATCCCCATCTGTAAGGGAATGGACAGAACCGCTAATTCACTTAGAAATTAAACGTAGGGATCACATTTATAAATAATGTTCTGAAACTGGTTTTGTGACCCAATTACTTTCTGATCGAGTAAACGGAGTATTAGGAGGCAAGTCAGCCATCTCAATCGTGCATTAAGAGACCCGTAGGCTTTCCGGATTTACTTTACAGCAAGGGTGGTTTTATTCATTTGAATAAAACTATCGTGAAAAAGGGCCATAAAGGCAATGTAACAAATTGCCGCACTCTAATTTGAATTTATATCTGTACGCTATAATTTGACTTGTACGCCTTACATTTATTATTTACTAAGTGTTCAATAACAAAAAGCGGGTTGTTTTTTAGAAACTTCCCGCTTCGAATATAACGCTATGTTTTATTAAGCAGGAATCATTTTTTCATTTTTTAGCTTTCTTGAGCGCCAGCCAATAATACCCAGACCAATCAACAACATAGCCCAGGTTTCTGCTTCTGGTACTGCAGTAATCACCACATCAAATTCACCGCCACTTAAAGAATGATTTGTACCGCCTACATATACGGTGTACCAACCAGCCGATAAGCCATCAAATGAGAGTGACGCGTGATTTGCACCAACGCCGCCAGATACACCACTTTCAAAGGTGTTTGTAAGGCTCACATCATGTGCGCCGTTAATAATACTCTCACCCCAACCTCCGACTGCGTGAGAAGGACCGGAAACCGCATAACCTAAGGTTTCTTTCATATTGCCGCCAAGGCCATCAGCCATCCATAATGTACCTGAATCCCCCATAGCACCGGTTGAATTGAATGAATGCGGGGTGCCAAATCCAGCTGTACTGATTTCTCCACCGAAACTTGTGGTGCCGCCATCAAATTCCGCTCCACCTGATGCCCAGACTGAGACACCTGGCGCAAAACCAGAATCACCGCGAACCATTATAGAAACGTTACCGGCATCGTGATTATGGAATGTATACCAAGAACCAGTGTGAGCCCAAGATGAATTGTCGAGTGCTGGGTTGTCTGAATAAGAGCTGGTCAAACCGAAACCAGAGAAGGCAACGCTGCCTCCCGAATGGAGATCACCGGTACCATCAATTCCCGTTGCACCAGCAGCATAGACAGATGTGCTGAATAGCGCAGACATAGAAATAATTGCCGCTGAAACGATTATGTTATTTTTTATAGACTTAGTGGATGTCATTTTTAGCATATCTTTTTTCCTAAGTGGATTAGTTAAAAATTTTTAAAATCGCCCTAGGCAGACTAAAAAGACATAAATATGTAAGTGATACTCAGCCTCGGGCGTGTCTCTGTGAATGATAAACTGGAACCGATTTAGTGTTGTTTCGTCACTATTCAGTCTAGTTACTCCCCATCACTCATGGGAGGCAACCCGGCCATCTCAATACGAGACCCGAAGGCTTTCCGAACTTACTTTGCAGCAAGGGTGGTATGCTAATTATCCAGAGAAAAATAGGGCTGACAATGTGACATATTGTCGCTGTGACAAATTGTCACACGCTGACAAACCACAATTTTTTAGACAAAAACAGAGGAATTTATAACGTAAAACTTTATGTTACTCGACCTAAAAGCTTTTTTGATTCAATTAGATCGATTGAACCATTATTATGTGGTTTGTTACTTCCCGAGTGTCAACTTGTTAAGCGAGCAAACGTATTCTTGCCTGTCGCAAAGATGACTAATTTCCAGTCAAATTTACATGGGTGAACAGAAAAGTAGTGACCCGTAAAACTTTTGTTATGCTGAATCGTGAGGTGAGGTGGTTATTTTCTTGTCTTACAAAAATTAATAATCCATTGCGCGATTAATTGATCGTCTAAATTAATTGTTAGTGAGTCCATTCCTTCTTGAATACGATCCTGTGGAATGATTTTGCGACGAAAGTCCATTAAAGTTGCAGAATATGCTTTAGTAAATTCCGGGTGTCCTTGAACGCTGATGAAATGTTCGCCATGCGCAAGCATGTAATTGGGACAAAAGGGGCTGCTAACGAGCACGTCCATTTCCACTGTTTTAGGTAAACAAATGACTTGGTCTTGGTGGCTAACGATTAAGTTTAGTTGGGCCTGAGCGGGCGTCATCCAAGACTTCTTACTGACCACCTGACTAGAGGAAACACCAATACCCCAGCCTTTATTAGACTTTTCAACTACGCCACCTAAGGCTTTGGCCATCAATTGGTGGCCAAAGCAGATGCCGATAAATGGTTTCTTTGCTTGATCCAGTTGGCGGACAAATTCTTCTAGTTGTTTGATCCAGTCTAGATCATCGTTCACGCCATGGCGGCTACCAGTAGTGATATATGCATCACATTCATCAAGGTATTCAGGATATTCAAACGATTGAACCCGGAAGCGTTTAAATTGACAGTCTGGCGCGACTTTAGCAAACAATGTGGCGATCATTTGCGGATAATCACCAAATTCCGTTTGAAATTGTTCTAATACGGAATCACATTGTAAAATTCCTATCTTCATTTTGTTAATCATCAGTGATCAATAACTAATCAGTGTATCGTAGTAACCGTTCTGATTGCCCCCAAAATTCATCAGTTCAAGGCGCAAAATGTGAGTTTACACGTGCAAATGATCATTTTGTAACACAGAAATGGTGAATTCTGGGAGCAAGCTGAATGGTTACATTAAAGATTGCCGTTTACCGCATTAGTAAAAATCTCCGCGTAACGCTCCGCACTAAAGGTAATCGGATTTCCACTTGCTGCAGGATCGATGACTGACATCTTTCCGATTCGTTCTGCCTGAGTGGTGTCAATATCAATGGCGGACAGATTATGAGGAATTCCAAGTTGACTACGCATTTCCAATATCCAATCCATAAAACCGTTGAAATCAGGTTTCTTCAAGTATAAAAAATGTCCTAAACGTTCAGTTTTTGCTGTGATCTGTTCCTGATTGGCCTTAAGGATATATGGCATGAGAATCGCATTGAGCAAGCCATGATGGGCGCCATAGATTGCACCCAATGAATGGGCAATGGCATGC
>JAJFJJ010000104.1 GCA_021774195.1 Nitrosomonas sp.
TGTATATCAGCGGCCGGAAATTTCTCCGCGAATTCGGTTAGCGCTTTTTCGTCTGTTAGTAAGCGTTCACGCCAGCGTTCCAGTTGGTGCAGGCGGGCGGTTTGTTGGACGGAGGTTTGTTTCCAGGCGTCCAGTTTTTCCTGGATAGGGAGTACGTCTATCTTACGCATCACTTTGCCGATATATTGCATTTGTCGGCGGCGCCCACCATGTTTTTTAATTTGTTTGGCTTCCAGGATAGCGTCTAATAAAATTTCCGGTAGATCCAGTTCGATTAGTTTCTTTTGATCCAGTTCAACCAGTTGTACGCCGATATCCTGCAATGCGTGCATGTCTTTTTTGCGCTGTGTTTTGCTGGGAGATGACTCCTGCTCGATGTCGTGTTCAGAATGATTATGCACGCTAACCTGTGTAATGCGATGTCAAGAAGCTGCTATCATAACGCTTTATTTCAATCGATTGATCTTTTTGACTGTTGAAAACACACAAATTGACAAAATAGACTTAGCAGACTGTTATTTTATGAATAATTTATCCGTTCCAAATTCACGATTTTCTTATCCTTTTGCTACCCTACAACAAATTGCCCGGGATATTCTGGCGCATGCCAAGCAAGGTGGTGCGACGGCTTGTGAAACCAATGTTTCAGATGGTTTCGGGCAGACCGTTACGGTACGCCAAAAAGCGGTTGAAACGATTGAGTATAATCGTGACAAGGGGCTTTCGGTCACGGTTTACATTGGCCAGAAACGCGGCAATGCCAGCACCTCTGATTTTTCTCCCCAGGCGATTAGCGATACGGTTTCTGCGGCACTTTCTATTGCCCGTTATACCGCTGAGGATGATTGTTCCGGCTTGGCGGACGCTGATTTGTTGGCACAAACATTCCCTGATTTGGACTTATATCATCCCTGGGATTTACCTGTTGAGCAGGCGATTCAGCAAGCGAAGGACTGTGAGCAGGCGGCGTTTGCCGTTGATAAGCGCATTACCAACTCGGAAGGGGCGAGTATTTCAGTGGGTGAGACGCAGTTTGTGTACGCCAACAGCCTAGGGTTTATGGGTGGGTATCCATTGTCACGCCATAGTATGAGTTGTGTTGCGATTGCCGAGCAAGGTGACAGCAAGCAACGTGATTATTGGTACAGCGTCGCTCGTGATGCAGGGGATTTAGAACAAATTGAGCAAATCGGTCGACAAGCGGGTGCGCGTACGGTATCTCGCTTGGGCGCTAAGAAGATTGCTACTTGTGACGTGCCGGTATTGTTTGAAGCGCCGGTTGCGTCCGGTTTGATTGGACATTTTGCATCGGCGGTGAGTGGCGCCAGCCTTTATCGGAAATCTTCTTTTTTGCTGGATAGTATCGGCCAGCAAGTTTTTGCTCCGGATATCCAGATCCGTGATTTGCCTTTTATTCCTAAAGGACTTGCCAGCAGTGCTTTTGATGATGAGGGTGTGAACACTAGTGAACGTCATGTTGTTAAAAATGGTGTTGTACAAGGCTATTTTCTGGGCAGTTATTCAGCGCGTAAGTTGGGTATGAAAACCACAGGGAATGCGGGTGGTACGCATAACTTGACCATCGAGAATGGTGCGCCAATGGATTTTGCTGCCATGCTGAAAAAAATGGGTACTGGATTATTGGTGACCGAGTTGATGGGGCATGGCGTGAATTCGGTAACGGGTGATTATTCTCGCGGTGCCTCCGGCTATTGGGTAGAAGATGGAGAAATTCGCTACCCGGTTGAGGAAATCACGATTGCAGGTAACTTGAAAGACATTTTTCGGGGCATCGTGGCAATTGGTAATGACATTGTAATACGTGGTTCAAAACAAAGTGGTTCAATTCTAATTGATCGGATGACCATTGCAGGTGGTTAAGACATAGCCACATGAATGTGTTGCACAAGTTCGAGCAGTTAGTCGGCAAGCTGTCCGGTGCTTTTGGTTGGCTGGCCGGTTGGTTGTGCATCTTGATGATTATCGTTGTGTTCATCGATGTTGTTGCGCGTTATGCATTTGATGCGGGTTCAATTGCCATGCAGGAAATGGAATGGCACCTATTCGCGGCAGTGTTTTTGCTTGGTGCAGCCTATACCATGCGGGAAAATGCCAATGTGCGCGTAGATGTATTTTATGAGAGGATGTCTGCCCGCAGGAAAGCCATGGTCGATATTTTTGGCACCGTGGTATTTGTCATCCCAATGTGTTCCCTGATTCTTTATAGTTCCTACGATTTTGTCGCCTATTCCTACCAAATACAGGAAGTTTCCGCAGATCCGGGTGGATTGCCATACCGCTTCGCGTTTCGGGCATTACTCCCACTGGGTTATTTTCTGGTGATGATTCAATCGTTGGCGGTTATTTCACGCAACCTTCGTATTCTGGCAGGTGATACTGACACTGAATTAACCAATAATCCATCAACGCATCAGGAAAAATTGTGATTGCGCTGGTCATGTTTGTGGTCTGCTTGCTGATGTTGACGCTGGGTTTCCCGGTAGCGTTTACATTTGGCGGTGTGGCTTTGCTGTTTGGTCTCTATTCTGAAGGATTGCAATTGTTCATGTTGGTGGCCTACCGTATGGAAGCCATCATGACGAATGTGACGTTAATGGCGGTGCCGTTGTTCATTTTCATGGGCCTGATTCTGGAAAAATCCGGTATCGCTGAGCGTATGCTGGAGTCTATGGGGCTTTTGTTTGGCCATATCCGTGGCGGGCTAGCCGTTTCAACCGTTGTGGTGGGGATGTTGTTGGCCGCTTCGACCGGTGTGGTTGGTGCATCGGTGGTTACCATGGGTTTGATTGCTTTACCTGTGATGTTGAAATACCACTATGACCAGCAACTGGCTAGTGGTGTGATTTGTGCGTCGGGCACATTGGGGCAGATTATTCCGCCGTCCATTGTGTTGATCATTTTGGGTGATGTCTTGCATCAGCCAGTGGGGGATTTTTACCGTGCGGCGTTGCTGCCGGGATTGTTGCTGGTGGTGTTATATATCACCTATTGTCTTGTACTCGCTTACCTGAAAAAAGGTGTGGCCCCGCCGATTCCAATCAGTGACATGCCTAGAGCAATTCAATACTGGCAGGCTTTCAAGACCATCGTGCCGGCACTAACCCTGGTAATGGTGGTGTTGGGCACTGTTATTGCAGGCGTTGCTACGCCGACAGAATCCGCGGCCATGGGTGCAGTAGGTGCGATTATTTTGGCATTAATCGGCGGGAATTTGCGTTTCACCATGTTGCATCAGGTCGCGATGGAAACCACCAAAATCAGTGCCATGGTTTTTACCATTCTGGCAGGCGCCACTTTCTTTTCAATGGTGTTTACTTACACCGGCGGTGATGAAGCAGTCGAACAAATAATGACTTATATCCCTGGTGGGCAATGGGGCTTTGTGGTGGCCATGATGCTGATTATTTTCCTTCTGGGGTTTTTTATCGATTTTGTTGAGATCGCGTATATTTTTATTCCGATGATTGCACCTATTTTACTTAAATTAGGCATTGACCCGCTCTGGTTCGGTATTTTGGTTGCATTGAATCTGCAAGCCTCCTTTCTCACGCCGCCGTTTGGTTTTTCGCTATTTTACTTACGCGGTGTCGCGCCTTCATCCGTTAGCACACCAGAAATGTATCGTGGTGTGATCCCATTTATTTTTTTGCAGCTCATTGCGTTGGCGATTGTAATGATGTTTCCGGGGATTGTTAGGGTATTTTGATGGTTTGAATTTTGGCTGAAACTATTTCTTTTGTAATACAAAAATAAATTCGTCATCCGTTTCGGACATCGACAACAATGAATTACCTGTTTGCTCGGCAAATACCTGTAAATCAATCACAGCACCCGGGTCGGTCGCAATAATTTTCAGCGTTTCCCCACTGGTCATTTCGGACAATGATTTTTTGGTGCGCAAAATCGGTAATGGGCAAACCAGCCCACGTGCGTCAAGTTCTCTGTCTATTTTTTGCATACTTGATAAAAATAAAACGAATTATGTTCGCTATGATAAGTCAAATAAAGGTTAGCTTTGAAGATTATTTGTTTTTTTGAGCGCTCAAAGTAAACATTATGTGTTATTTTTCCAGTTAATTGATATAAAGAGAATTTTATTATGGTGAAGACAAAATTGATGCCTATAGCCATTGTCTCGTTAGCAATTATTATGACAGTAACGAGTCATTCGGTTTTGGCACGTGGTGGATATATTGGTCACGGCCACTCTCATAGCCATGGTCACAGTCATGGCCATCTTGATGTCTTTATAGGCGGCGGTGGCTATTATGGTGGTGGCTTTGGCATTGGGGGACCAGGTTACTATGGTGGTTATGGTTATCGCGATCCGTTTTTTTATCCACCTCATTACGCGTTTCCACCAGCTTATGCTTATCCACCTTTAGTTGTGACCCCGGCAACCCCACCGATTTATATTGAACAAGAAAATGTTGCGCCGACACCACCCCCGCAAACAAACTACTGGTATTACTGCAATAATCCTGACGGTTATTACCCCTATGTAAAACAGTGTCCAGGTGGTTGGCAGCAAGTTGCTCCTCAGCCTGCGCAATAATCTGGATACCCAGGAGGCTGTCCGAGAATAGAATAATCTGCTGCAGGAAAGCCATTATGGCCATATTTTCCGGTAATTTTCGTTAAATAGAACAATTATTCGCCTCAAATGACCAAAAAATCTGTCTCAAAATGGCTTCCCTTCGCTACGATTACTATTCTCGGACAGCTGACTAGACCCGGTCCTGACAGTGGGTATGAGTAAGAAACAAGAGAATATGTTGGAGACTATCCGGCAGCAAGCCATAATGACCGCGCCTTACACTGGAAGAGCAGTGTTTGATAAACGTGTTATGCAAGCGATGCAAGCCGTTGACAGAGAAATGTTTGTGTCTGAGCGTGATAAAGATCTGGCATTTGAAGATCATCCGTTGCCAATTGGCTATGGGCAAACTATTTCGCAGCCTTACATGGTTGCTTTAATGACTGATTTGGTTGACGTGACGACTGAAGATGTCGTGTTAGAAATTGGCACGGGTTCAGGTTACCAAGCAGCGGTTCTTTCTCATTTGGTGCGGCAGGTTTTGACTATTGAGAAAATTCCAGAATTGGCTGAGTCCGCCAAGCAACGATTAAAGACATTGGGTTATGAAAATATCGAGGTGCGTAATGGCAGCGGTTATCATGGCTGGAAAGAGAAAGCGCCTTTTGACGCCATTATCGTAACGGCCGCTGCTACACATATTCCACCAAGTCTGGTTGACCAACTCAAGCCCGGCGCACGCATGGTGATTCCGGTTGGTTTGCCCTATATGTATCAAGAATTAATGCTAGTGACAAAAGGTAAAGGTGGCGCAACCCATACGGACTCGGTTCTAGGTGTGTCCTTTGTGCCCTTAGTTATGGCGGATGATGAAGATCCAGTTAATCCGTGCAATAGTGCAAATTCTGGTTGAAATTAAATTTGTATTTATCGTGTTAAATTCAGATTCTAGGAAGAGATATTGATGATAAAGAAAACGGAATTAATTAAAGCACGAGCAGTTGGAATAAATCACGTCGCACTTGAGGTCGGGGATATTGATGAAGCATTGGTATTTTATAGTCAATTCCTGGATTTCGAAATCCAAGATAAGAATGACACACAAGCGTTTATTTATTTTGGCGATCAATTTATTAATTTCACCAAGCATAGCAATAGAAAACCGGATGAAAAACGACACTTTGGAATCGCAGTTGATAACAAAGAATTAGTGCGCCGGTCACTTGAAGCGATGGGTGTTACCCTTCTAAAGGGTTCTTTCCTGGACTTTCTTGATCCATGGGGAAACCGCGTAGAAATCACCACCTATACTAATATCCAATACACGAAGGCTGATCATGTTCTGAGAGGTATGGGGCTTAGCCATCTCGACAAAACCGAAGAGGCATTGGCCGAGTTACGTGCGAAAGACATGGCGCCTGGGAACGAAACAGACCGTAATAAGAAACTGTAAATTAGTGAATTAACTTTTTAACCTAAAATCCTCAGTTGGATGGTGTTTAGAGTGCGATATTGTCTCTTTTTAGCAAGGCGCCGTGAGAAGTGAACGAGTTATTGCAACGAATTGCAACACAGCTAAAATGAAAGAAAAGCGTGCTATAACATCATAGCGGGGTTCACCAAAAAGGTGCGCATCATATGAGAAGTATTATTCGTAATTTCATAATGTTGGTTGTTTTTGTAGCGATCAATTGAGGAATTGTAACTATTCAGTGTGTTGCGGTAACTGTTCTGATTGCCCCTAGAATTCATCAGTTCAAGGCGCAAAATGTGAGTTTACACGTGTAAATGATCATTTTGTAACGCAGAAATGGTGAATTCTAGGGGTAAGCTGAATAGTTACGAGGAATTTAGGTTTAAAGTAAATGAGGGATGCTTTAATTTACCTTCAGTCATTCATATGACTTCTTATATGCTCGTTAATAGTCGTACCTTTCCCTTGTTCGGCGAGTAATTGCCGATACAAAACTTTTAGTTCTTTCAGTGCACTGCCCGGCGTAGAAAACCATTTAGGGTCTGCATTCTCAATGAATGTTCTTAGCGGTAAACGCCAACTTCTCCAATCCTTACTTTGCAAGGCCATTCTAACCGCCTGAATGCGCTGTTTGTCTGGATTTTCACTTTTGGTAAATACGCCGGTTTCTGAACTGGTAAAATCGTCGTACTGTTTTAAATACCGCTTAATTTTATTGCGAATAATCACATGTTGCCTAGAGTGTGAAAACACCTTTTTAGCGGATGCATCGCCAATATTTCTTGCTAGCAAATTATCCAGTAATAATGAGTTTTCCGCCCAGGTGGGTTCTTCCACCAAAGTACGGTCTGCAGTTTTTGAGGTAGCTTTCCCGAATATCGTATCCACATCAGAATCCGTAGAGGCAATAATCTCATCAATATCACCCGGAACATTCACCGCACCGGAAATAATCGCCTCAAGTTTAGACGTCGGCAGTATGGTCATATTATCGTGTATGAGATAGGTCGCCGCTGCCAAAAATTGATGCTTATCTTTAACTGCCAGGTCGACAAGTGCTTCACCCGCGGTACCGTGCAGGTTGCCCTGATCGGTCCATTTATAATTAGCGCCTGCTTTTTTGGTGTTATTTACTTTTAAAACGGTATCGCCATAATACGAATTCACAAAGCCACCGGCCAATCTGTATGGATAATAAGGGACGAAACCAAATGTTGGGTATTCGCCTTTATTGAGTTGTTTTTGTGCGGCGCGCGTATCTTTTTCTTCCCGCCAAGGGCCATAAGTTTTCTTGCGTGGGGTTAATGTTGTGCCGATGGACGCTAGATCTTTGGCAACATCAAATGTTTCCAGTGCGGGAATCGTCTCTTCACTTTCTGTGTCGGGCTTGATCAGATCGGAAATTGTTTTGTTTTTAATCATAAACTCGACCATGGATTTGTAATCCATATTATCTTCATTAGATTCTTCTTCTATTCCCGTTAGGTGTTCAGCCGTCACTATGATCAAGATAGGTTCTTTATTGATCTCTGTCACCATAAAGTCCCAATACCGTTGTGCTTTAGGCTTCAAATCATCTTCCAGTATTGAATCAAGTACGGCAATATGCGGTGGTACAAGTGGCCCTTCCTGTACATCAACACCTTCACCCTCGGGGGCTATTGCACCTTCCAATTCGGTAAACCGGTTACCAATCGCATCACCCCATTCATGGTTCTCCGATACTTTATAAGCTGTTGTCGCGCCACTCACGTAATCATGTAAATTGGTTGATAAATTGCCAACCAGTTCCTCGATAGGAAAATCGGGATTATGTTCACCTTTGTACATTGCCGATTGCTCACCAGTAGCCACTTCCGCCCGAGAGAAGCCTAGCAACCGATCTTTAAATCTTTGTATATACATTTTTAAAATGACTGCCGCTGTTTTTTCAGTGCTGGCGGCTATCTGTCTGATTTGCTCAGCGGCTTTATCCAACGGGATCATCTTTTTAATATATAAAGCAACCGGGTCTGTGCCGGTTAGATCTTTAGCCAGCGCAATGGCATTGCTATGATTGTCATCCACGAATTGCGCATTAATAGCCGTGCCAA
The DNA here is from genome assembly GCA_021774195.1 of Nitrosomonas sp. Classification (GTDB taxonomy): domain Bacteria; phylum Pseudomonadota; class Gammaproteobacteria; order Burkholderiales; family Nitrosomonadaceae; genus Nitrosomonas. The sequence continues at coordinate 8,126 of JAJFJJ010000104.1, forward strand.
AATGCGTTAATAATAAAGAAGATATCCGATCTTTCATCCGTGGAATATTCACATATTCCGATTTGGCCATGTACTCCCCAACGGCATCGGTTACATAGCTGATTTGCAAGGCGGTGTAATCTTCATCATTTTCAAAATCACCTCGTTGAGCATGCAATCGCGCTAGACGTGCGCGAACAATATTCTTTAGTGTCACGCCTTGTTCTGATTCGGTGTCTGAATCCAACTTGATCTTGGTTTCAAAATCCTCTCCACCAAATTCAACACTCTCGAGCGCATCAATGATCTCATCTACTGAATGTTTGGCCCGTTGAATTACGCCGGTATTCGTCGGCATGTTAGGTTTCGTCTTTTTCTGTGCTTGTCGTACTGACACATCTTCCGATCCAGCTTGTAACCCCGTTGTCTCACCTTTGGATCGGCTGTACTGTATGTGTTGTGTAGCCCGGTGTGGATCATTGTCGACCATCGCTTGTAAATTCCGCATCGAAGTGCTACGAGGGCTTCTGTTCATTATGGCTTTTAACTGCGCCAGACCTTGCGTCTGTGCACTATTATTGGCCACTTCATGCAATTGTCGCAGGGTAGAAGTTTCTGCACGGTTGTCGATAAACTGAATTTCAGCCTTGGAACAACCCTGCTGCGAAGGCGCCTCATGAGCAGCTGCTTGTCGTTGGCTATTAGGTGACTTATCTGCGGGCGATCTCATCGGTTCAGCTTCCGTGGCTAAATGGTTGTTGGCGTGATGCGGTAAAGAACACCCCTAATCTGAATATTGAATCTGTACGTTATATTGCATCTTGCAAGCCGGGTTAGAATCCTACTTACGTATTGTTTACACATTATATCCGCACAAAATATTCAAGTGATGATATTTGAACTGCTTAGAACGATAGGCCGATAACCAATAGCGTTATTATGGTCTCCCCCGTATTGAACAGAAGGCGTTATTTACGCTATTGATGTATTTAAAAAATAGTTAACTTGGCAGTGCTGTGACCATAATTAGTTTATAATCCATCGGTTTACGACCAAGCCATGATGTGGCTCTTAAATGAGAGCGATGTCCTAAAATATGACTCAATGAATAATCTGAACAACCTGCGAAAAACTAAGATCGTTGCTACCATCGGTCCGGCCTGTGATTCCCCCGATATTTTAAAAAAGATGATCGCTGCGGGAATGAATGTCGCTCGTCTAAATTTGTCTCATGGCACCATCAAGGAGCACCAAGCCCGCTTGGACTGGATCCGCGATACTGCTAACGTGATGGGCGTGCAACTGGCCATAATGGTCGATACTCGAGGAATTGAGATTCGTACCAGCAAACTGAGTGACAGCTCGGTAGAACTGGTGCGTGATACGAAATTCACCCTGTACACAGACGGGCGCATTGGCACTGGGGACGGTGTTTCCGTGACCTACAAAAATCTGCCCAGTGAAGTGGAACCGGGAACTCCGATCCTGATCGATGACGGCGCCATTGAGTTGGAAGTTACTTCGGTTGCAAATAACGAAATCGTCTGTCAGGTCATTCATGGCGGTGTCCTCAAGGAAAATAAGAGCGTTAACCTGCCTGACACGGAGCTGGAGGTTAGTGCGGTGAGTCCTGAATTCAGGGATGACATTGTGCGAGAAATCAATTTCGCTGCAAAGAATGACGTGGACTATCTGGCTGCATCTTTCGTGCAGAGTGCGGAAGATATCCACCGTATTCGGAATATCTTTATGGAGACGGAAAGGCGCACACCCATCATCGCCAAAATAGAGAATAAAGCCGGCATCAAGAACCTTGAGGAAATCGTCAAGGCAGCAGATGGCGTGATGGTGGCACGTGGTGACCTCGGCGTCGAGCTGCCGTTGGCGGAGGTGCCAGGATTCCAGAAAAAGATCATTCGCACCACAGTATTGAACGGTAAGCCAGTGATTACCGCTACCGAGATGCTCGCCTCTATGGAACGCAACCCCAAACCCACCCGCGCCGAGGCCAGTGATGTGGCCAACGCGATTCTTGACGGCACATCGGCAGTTATGCTTTCGGGGGAGACCGCGATAGGAAAATTCCCGGTAGAAGCGGTACGCACCATGTCCATTCTTGCCCAGCGGGCAGAGGCATCGCTGAACGAATACGGTTACTTACAGAAAACTCGTATGGATCCGGTAAATATCATCCCCGAGGTAGTCAGCCAGTCGGCGGTAAACATGGCGGAAAAGCTCAAAGCCGTTGCCATCTTCAGCCTTACAGAAACTGGCTTCACATCCAGATTAATCTCTAAGAATCGCCCGGACTGCCCAATCTTGGCGGTAACCTATTCCCAGACGGTGGCGCGGCAATTGTCGATGAATTGGGGTGTGGTGCCATTACTCTGTAAGGAGGGTAGTGACGATATCGCCAAGCTGGATTTCGCAATAAGCCAGGCCAAGGAGCTTGGCTACATCAAAGCTGGAGATGTCGTTGTCGTGACCGCAGGAACCCAGCATCGGGTCGGCGGAACTAACCATATCCGTGTACTAAAAGTGTAAAACCACATAATCTGGGAATAATGGGGGCACAAGTAAAGGAGCAAATGTCACCTAAATAAGCCATATGAAATGGATTCTGGCCCCTTTTCTCCACCATAAAGGACATTCGCATGATTAAACTGATCCAGTTTATTGCCATACTTTTAGTATTCCATTCGGTGTCAACCAACACTTTGGCCAGTACGTCAGCAAGTGGCACTTTAACTGCTTCGCAATCTTGTGAGGCTTTTGTTTCAAAAAATAAGCGAACCAATCCTGATGATGCGAAACTGGTTATTGGACAAAGCTATTCTGTTGTTGAAGTCAATAAAGCCGTCAATCCGTCCTGGTACCGGTTAAACATCCCTAATGCAAAACCGCAAGCGCGTTGGGTCGCTGAAAATTGTGGGCAAATAGAGGTTCAGATAGGTGGTGGCGGTAGTCATGGTGGAAGTGGCGGCGGTAATAATGATTGCCGCACAGCGGGGCTTGAAGACAGTTACGTGTTGGCTTTGAGCTGGCAACCGGCATTTTGTGAAACAGGGCCAGGTCGTAGCAAACCGGAATGTCAAATCGATGATGCCGAATCCTATCAGGCCAACAATTTCACATTGCATGGATTATGGCCAAATAAGCGTGAGTGTGGCAAGAATTATGGCTATTGTGGAGAAGTCAATAGAAAGCCTGGTGATTTTTGTGATTACCCACAACTTCAACTTTTTACTGAAATTCGTAGCGAACTTGAACAAGTAATGCCGAGTGCTGCTGCAGGATCCTGCTTGCAGCGTCATGAATGGTTTAAACATGGCACATGCCAGACAAAGTTGACCATTGATGAATACTTCGAAGTTGCCGTCAACCTGACTAGCCAATTTAATGCTTCTGGAGTGGGTTATTTTATGTCCCGTAATATTGGTGAAACCGTCACAGAGGACGAATTGATCAGCCGTATCGACTCCGCCCATGGTGTAGATACGCATAAAAGCATTGAATTGAAATGTAAAAACGGGAATCTGGTCGATGTATATATTTATTTGACTGATGCGCTTGAGAAGACCGCAGACTTGAAAGATTTGCTTAATAGTGCAGTCCGTAGTTTTAAATCTAATTGTGGTGGTGAATTTAGAATTGATCCGATCGGTTTTGCTAATTAACTGAGTTTGTTTATGCTTTGATGGGGGTGAAAATTCAGAGCTTTCCCATTGACACCTTCTTGGTGTGAACAATGTTGTCACTTGCCGCCAATACGCTTGTTTGTATCTAGTCAGTATATTGCGGTAACTGTTCTGATTACCCCTAGGATTCATCAGTTCAAGGCGCAAAATGTGAGTTTACACGTGTAAATGATCATTTTGTAACACAGAAATGGTGAATCCTAGGGGTAAGCTGAACAGTTACATGTGTTTTAGGATATTACCGATAGCAATCCCGATAAAATTACCAGTCGCGTAACCTAAAGTTCCACACAAAACAGCGGGCACCATCAAATGCTGCCAGCCCCTTGCTGAGGCCATGGCTAATGCAGTCGTTGGGCCGCCTGTATTGGCATTGGAGGCGATAATAATCTCCGGCAAGCTAAGCCCGGCATGCTTCCCGATCAGTAAAATTACCAGCAAATGCACTGTTAAGATCATCATTGCGAACACCAGCAATATCGGTCCGGTTTGTATCACCGTATCGATATGCGCGCTAGCGCCAATGGCTGCAAAAAAGATTTGCATCAACAATGTGCCGATAACCTGAGCGCCATTCAAACGACGCATTAAACTCGGCAACGCAGTCGCTAAAGCCAGACTGATTAGGGTAATCATTAATATCGCCGTGCCCTTGTAAGCAATAATGTTCTCGATTTCAAATGCAAGCGCACAAATCAATAGACTCATGGCAAATGCTGCCGTCATACCTGGCAAAGAATTGTTTCTATGATTTTGGGGGCTTTGTTGTTGCGGCATTATTTCAGTAACCTGCGGTGATTTGACAGCGCGTTCTGGGAAAAAAGACCGCAACCGGTGAATCGAAGGCAAACTAAACAGAATCAAAAAATAAACAATCATCATTAAGTTGTCAGCCGCCATGCCCGCGGTCAACAAACTGCTATCATCCAATCCAACGGCCTTGGCGGTCGCCACATAGTTCATGGAACCGCCGATATAGGTTGCGGTAAAAACCGCAGCCAACTGCCAGTCATCTGGGCCTAATGGCAAAAGTAAAAAGGCGATCAACACACCCAGCACAGTCCCGCATGCTCCGATAACGAATGCAATCAGCATAGGACCGGATTCTGTAACAATACGGCGCAAATCGGTATGAATTAACAATAAGGGAATAGCCAGCGGCACCAGATAATGCCAGACCATGTCATAACTTGGTGCCGTTGCAGGGATAATACTCAGATTGGATAACGCAAAGGCAGCCAGCATGGTAATGACAGCACTTGACAGGCGTGACCCAATAACCGTACGTTCTGCCCACAAACCAAACACTGCGCAACTTAACAAAATCGTCCATAAGGCCCAAGTCTGATCGGCACTGATTAAAGCGGAACTCACATTTACCGTCGGCAAAAACCATCTTTTTTACTCAAAGCAGTAGTGATTGTCAAATACTATAAATATAGGTTTGACCGTTTTGTGTATTAGCGCACCGAGAGAGGTGGGTCTAGATGCGTAGGTTGCGAATCAGACCCTCTGCTCAACCAATTGGGCGCCCTATATTTCTAGACCCTCAACTCCCTCTCCGTATCCTAATTGATGTTTATTGCAGTGCAAGACGCGATCCCTGCATTTTCTATAGTCAGCCGAGGCAGTTTAGGTTCAATCACTAATGTTCGGGTAGAATATGCGCATTATTTTGTAAAGGCACCACATTATGTTGCGTAAAATTCTAATTGCCAATCGCGGTGAAATTGCTGTGCGTATTATCCGCACATGTGCAGAAATGGGTATCCGCTCAGTAGCGATTTATTCGGAAGCTGACCGTTTCGCGTTGCATGTTAAGAAAGCTGATGAGGCATATTGTATAGGCAGTGAGCCAATGTCCTGTTATCTGAATATTCATGCACTCGTTGACCTGGCTTTAGCTACCGGTTGCGATGCGATTCATCCGGGTTACGGTTTTTTATCGGAGAATGCACAATTTGCTCAGGCATGCAAAGAACGTAGATTGGTATTCATTGGGCCGCAGGCAGATGTCATTCACCGCATGGGTGATAAGACCGAAGCGCGTGACGCGATGAAGGCAGCGGGTATACCAGTTACACCGGGCTCGGAGGGCAATCTTAATTCTGTTGAAGATGCACTAAAGGTAGCTGAGCAAATTAGTTATCCTGTTATGTTAAAAGCGACTTCCGGTGGTGGTGGACGCGGTATCCGGCGGTGTGATAATGCCGAAGAACTGAAGCGTAATTATGTGCGGGTTATTTCCGAAGCGACTAAAGCCTTTGGCCGCGCCGATATTTTCTTAGAGAAATGTATTGTCAATCCACGACATATAGAAGTACAGATTCTCGCGGATCATCACGGCAACGTGATTCATTTGTATGAGCGAGACTGTTCGATTCAGCGCCGCAATCAGAAACTCATCGAAATTGCGCCTTCACCACAGCTCGATGAAGCGCAGCGCCAGTATATCGGTGGCCTGGCCGTGATTGCCGCCAAGTCGGTCGCTTATACCAACGCGGGCACGGTGGAATTTCTACTTGATGACGACGGGCGTTTTTATTTTATGGAAATGAATACCCGTGTGCAGGTTGAGCATACCATTACTGAATCAATTACCGGTGTCGATATTGTCGAGGAACAAATTCGAGTGGCGGCAGGATTGCAGTTACGCTATAAACAGGAAATGATCGACCGGAGAGGCTATGCAATACAGTTTCGTATTAATGCCGAAGATCCAAAGAATAACTTTCTACCCAGTTTCGGGTGCATTTCACGTTATTATGCGCCGGGCGGCCCAGGTGTGCGAACCGATACCGCGATTTATACCGGTTATGAAGTCCCACCTTTCTACGATTCCATGGTTGCAAAGGTGATCGTCAGTGCGCAGACTTGGGAAGATGTCGTCAAGCGCGGTGAACGGGCTTTGCGCGACATGGGATTGTTCGGAATTAAAACAACGATTCCATATTATCTGAAAATTCTCAAGCACCCAGAGTTTCTTGCGGGCCGATTTAATACTGGTTTTGTCGAACAAAATCCTGCGCTGATCAACTATTCAGATAAACCCCGGCCGGAAGTATTGGCCAGCGTTATTGCGGCTGCGATGGCTTCGCATACCGGTCTATAACAATTATAACTGAACGATTCAAGGATAAAGAACCATGCAAAAAGTTCATATTACCGATGTCATTTTGCGCGATGCGCATCAATCCCTGATCGCAACCCGGTTGCGTACTGAAGATATGCTGCCGGCTTGTTCAATGCTCGATAGCATTGGGTACTGGTCGCTGGAATGTTGGGGTGGTGCGACATTTGATGCCTGTCTGCGGTTTTTAAAAGAAGATCCCTGGGAACGGTTGAGCAAACTCAAGGCCGCATTACCCACCACGCCGCTGCAAATGCTGCTACGCGGACAGAATCTACTCGGTTATCGCCATTATTCCGATGATGTGGTGCGTGCATTCATTAAACAGGCGGCTGAAAACGGTATTGACGTTTTCCGAATTTTTGACGCACTAAATGATGTGCGCAACCTGACCACAGCGATAGCAGCGGCTAAAGAATTCGGCAAACATGCGCAAGGCACGATATGCTACACCACTAGCCCGGTACATGACATAAATAGCTTCGTGACGTTGGCCAAGGAACTTGCAGCACTTGATTGTGATTCTATTGCAATCAAGGATATGGCTGGATTGCTCACACCGTATGCGACCGGTGAACTGATAAAGGCGTTGAAAGATGCTGTCGATTTACCGATTCATCTACATTGCCATGCTACCGCAGGATTGGCGGAAATGTGTCAGATGAAAGCGGTTGAGGCGGGTTGTCGCCATATTGATACCGCACTGTCATCGTGGTCAGGTGGAGCCAGCCATCCACCGACTGAGAGCATGGTGACCACATTACAAGGCACGGAATACGATACCGGACTTAACTTGGACGCACTGCAAAAAGTTAATAGCCATTTTGCCGTAGTGCGCAAAAAATATCACCGCTTTGAAAGTGAATTCACAGGTGTCGATACTCGTGTACATGTGTTCCAGGTACCTGGCGGTATGATTTCGAATCTCGCCAATCAATTACAGGAACGTAATGCACTCGACCGGATTAACGAAGTGTATGAAGAAATTCCATTGGTACGTAAAGACCTCGGTTATCCACCGCTGGTTACACCAACTTCACAAATTGTAGGTACGCAGGCTGTGATTAATATCCTTACCGGAGAACGGTATTCAACCATCACCAATGAAGTAAAACGTTATCTGCAAGGCGGTTACGGTAAAGCGCCCGCATCGATCAACGTCAACTTGCAAAAACGTGCGATAGGTGATGAAGAAGTCATTGATTGTCGTCCGGCCGACCTTTTGAAAGCTGAATTAGATAGCTTGCGCCAAAAAATCGGTCATTTGGCAAACAATGATGAAGATGTGTTGAGTTATGCAATGTTTCCTGAAGTTGGCAAACAATTTTTGGAATTGCGTTCAACCGGTCATCTGGTTCCCGAGCCGTTAGAGTTGGCGGCAGACGCTGCAGGTAATGCGCAAAAAGCTGCTACCGAGTTTAATGTGGCGCTACATGGAGAGTCTTATCATATTAAAGTCACTGGTACCAGTCCGAAAAACGATATGCTGCGACATTTTTATTTCATGGTCGACGGTGTCCCCGAAGAAATCGTCGTTGAAACACTTGATGAAATTGTGCTGGATGGTGGCACCCAAGGTGCGGTACAGAGCAATATCGCCAGCAAACGCCGCCGCCCGTCGGAAGAAGGTGATGTGGTCGTAAGTATGCCGTGCAACATATTGGATGTACTCGTAAAAGTCAATCAGCAAGTCACTGCTGGTCAGCCGGTATTGGTCACCGAAGCGATGAAAATGGAAACCGAAGTCACCGCCCCGATTGCCGGTACGGTGAAGGCAATTCATGTCGTCAAAGGCGAACCCGCCAATCCGAATGAGGTGTTGATCGAGATTGTGAGTGAATAAGTAGGGTAATGAAATGCATCCATTTTATAAAATGACATTGTGGTGAATCAGGAGTTGTATTGGATCCTATGCCGATGGGGACAGAGATATGGTGCATTCAAGTAGCAGTCATAAAAGGGCGCTGAGCCCTTTTATTTCGGTTTAGATTGCAGAAATCAATCCTTGTAAATTAAAAATGTAAGTTTTAATATGCAAGGATGATAAAATGCAATATCTGTCAGATAGTCACACAAGCTCTGAAACGACAAGCTGCTGTAGCCCTTATCGGGCCGCGTCAGGTTGGCAAGACCACATTGGCACTTGAATAGCCGAAGAAAGGGCCGCGGTTTATCTTGATCTTGAATCTATGGGCGATCGAGAAAAACTTAGCAATGCCAGTCTATTTCTGACTCATAACGAAGATAAGCTGGTTATTCTCGATGAAATTCACCGAATGCCGGAAATCTTCCAAACCTTGCGCGGTTTGATTGACCAAGGCAGACGAAAAGGTTTG
>JAJFJJ010000105.1 GCA_021774195.1 Nitrosomonas sp.
TTCCACCAAATTTGTCGTTTCGCTGCGAGTAAGCGCTTTTTCTACTGCTTGTATTTTATAGGCTTGCGTGAATCTTGTTCTCATTTTTATCTTCCTCTAGTTGAAAATTAGAGGCGACAACTATGCTGACACAGGGGGCTATTCAACATGATGATCCTCTTGAGATGAATGCTTTTGTTAGTGAAATGTTGCAGTTATAAATATCGGTGGATTGTTAAATAAAGTTAGTTCTTTATTACTTTACTCAATTTTATTGGTGAATTGTCATTAATAAAGAAACAAAAAGTATTATCCTAGAAAAATCACTTGAACACAGTATTGTGACCTTAGATTCAATGCGAAACTGTGTCACGTTATTGCAATCACACCCAAGGTAAGCAAGATTTCTAATTTTTTCATCTTTTATTCAGCAACTTGTAGGCAACTTTAGCGGTCAACTGATATTTCTAAGATTATGTCATTAAATTGGCATTGGGATGAACTAAACATACGATATGGTGATTGGTATTGGCCCCCTTATTGAAGGTTGAATGTGGCTATTCCAACATTCTTAAAACCTTGGAAGCAGGACAAAAGGTGGAACTACGATATCAGCGCTCTGGCCAGGTGTTTCACATAGAGGTAACGTTAACAGTGCGATAAGCTTGGATTTGTTGAACGCTTAGTGAAAAAGTGATTATGGATTGACGTCAATACTAATTGACGGGAAAAGTGTACTGAAATCAGTGCCGCCGCTGATTTGCGTATTAACAAAATAAATACAGTTACTGGCGTGGTCGGCCATGCTGATGTTACGTAGCCAATGTTTACCTATAGGCACAGAATAACCGGAACAATTCGGGCTGTCTTCTTCACGGAGCGCGCCCTTCGGATAGAAGAAATAATTCTTCAATTTCTGAGTATTGCTCCAGTCAATGGTAGAGAAGCATACGCTTTTATCTGGGATCCTGTTCTTTCGATATTACTGTGAACTATTGTCTAGTCGAGTGCGGCAAGTGTCATGCCAATAATATTTTTGATGTTTCTTTGATCAATATTGGCTTTAATCATGACTCTTAAACCAGAAATGCAATTTAAAATATAAAAAGCTAGATCGTCAGGGTTTTTGTTTTTAGAAATGACGTTCTCTGATTGCCCTCTCTCAATTGCCTTTTTAAATACTTCTACATAGCGACATGTGGTTTTGGATATTAATATGGAAATTTTGGGATGGTGTTCAGAGGATTCGAGTGCGGTATTGATTAAGAAATCGGTATGTAACATTTTTCTTGAGGATATTGTTGCCTCAATACGATACATAAAGTTCTCAATAAAATTTCGTCCATTGCTGGCCTGCTGTAGCTCTTTTATTGCTGTTGTAACTTGTTGATAGTTAAAGCGATAAATGCATTGTTCAAATAATTCATATTTACTGCCAAAGGCATAGTAAAATGAACTTTTTGAGATATTCATTGCAATAAGCAAATCTCTTAAAGATGTGTCTTGGTATCCTTTGCGCATGAATAAATCAGTGGCAATATCAAGTACATTCTCTAAATCATATTCAAGTGGTCGACCCGGTTTCATAATTTGGTATTTTTTGTTTTGAAAATTATTCTTTAATACCTCGACTTTAAAAGAATTAAACGTCAATGGCTGTGATAAAAGTCACAGACTTATTGAGAGTAGACGTGATAGTGGTCAGGGTGATGTGTGCGAATTTTCATGGAGACATTGATTTTATGGTGTTTTATTATGTTTGATGGCAGGGTTAAACCAAGTGATTTAATCCTAAATAATTTGTAACATAGCGTGCAGCTATATCATAAAACCTCATTATCTTAAGCCGGACAAGCCGAAACTAAAAAGATTAACGCTGTTTCGAGAATTTCTCACGAGAAAATGACATAGACGTGTGTCCGGGCTACTCGATAAATGACCGGCATCAGTATGCTTATTACGTCCTTATAGAGGGTTTAAGTTTTTATGGTTTTACAATAGTTGGTATAAGTCTAATCGGAGTGGTGTGGATTATGATTACTCAACCGTTACGGCTTTTGCCAGATTCCTGGGTTTATCAACATCAGTGCCACGTTCTAATGCAACATGATAGGCCAATAACTGTAATGGGATGGTGTGAAGAATGGGACTTAGTATGCCTGTATGCTCCGCTAATCGGATGATGTACAGATGCTCACTTGATTCTATGTTGGCATCGGCATCAGCAAATACATAGAGTCTGCCACCTCGTGCGTGCACTTCTTGCAAGTTTGATTTTAGTTTGCCGAGTAGCTGATCGTTAGGTGCAATTGCAACCACAGGCATGTCATTATCAACTAAAGCCAGTGGCCCATGCTTTAATTCTCCTGCGGCATAAGCTTCAGCGTGAATATATGAAATCTCTTTAAGTTTTAGTGCGCCTTCCATGGCTATCGGATAATGAGCGCCACGGCCGAGAAATAATGCATGATTTTTTTCTGCAAAACGCTTGGCCCAATCTTTAACTTGTGGTTCAACCTGCAGTGCGTGCTGTAACGCAATTGGTAAATGGCGTAGTGCTGCAATCATTTGTTTTTCGTCATTGATAGTCAACTTTTTACGCATCTTTGCCAGTGTTACCGTTAATAATAGAAGTGACGCCAACTGAGTTGTAAAGGCTTTGGTTGAAGCAACGCCGATTTCGGGCCCTGCTCGTGTAAGAAAACGCAGATCAGCTTGTCTAATCAGAGCACTTTCTGGCACATTGCAAATAGCTAGACTATATTGATGGCCTACTTCCTTCGCATAATTAAGCGCGGCTAGAGTATCTGCTGTTTCACCCGATTGGGAAATGCCGATTACTAAAGTGCCTGGGACAGCAATTGCATCACGGTAACGATATTCACTAGCAATCTCGACACTGCAAGGTAGCCCGGCAATAGTTTCCATCCAATACCGTGCCACTAATCCTGCATGGTAACTGGTCCCACAAGCGATAATTAAAATATTATTTGTTGCGGAAAATATTTTCTCAGCTTTACTGCCAAATATATTGGGTGATATAGATTCTGCGTTGAGCACCATTTCCAATGTGTTCGCTACCGCTCCAGGCTGTTCAAATATCTCCTTTTGCATGTAGTGTGTATAGGTCCCTAACCCAATTGCTTCATTGGTTAAATGGCTCTCATGAACAATACGTTGGACTGGTTCGCCGAATTGATGATGTAGACAATTGACGATTTTATAGCTATGCCTATTGAGTTCGGCAACATCGCCTTCTTCTAAATAAATAATGTCTCTTGTGACTTGTAATAATGCGGAAGCATCTGATGCGACATAATGGCCCTCTTTACCGAGGCCGAGTAATAATGGTGCGCCTTTACGTGCCGCAATAATACGTTCCGGATTTTCTTCTTCTATTACTGCTATTGCATAGGCGCCTTGTAATTCGGTAAGCGATAGACAAACGGCTTTAAATAAGTCAGTTGTTTGTTTTAGATTAAAAGCGATCAGATGTGCAATGACTTCTGTGTCGGTTTCCGATGAAAAGTGGAATCCATGTTGCTGTAGTTTGGTGCGAATTGCCTCGTGATTTTCTATGATCCCATTATGTACGACGGCAATTTTAGTCTCTTTCCCAGAAAAATGAGGGTGGGCATTATGTTCAGAAGGTTTTCCATGCGTCGCCCAACGAGTATGTGCAATCCCTGTGAATCCTTGTGTTTTTTGGGTGGCTACTAGGTTGCTGAGTTCAGCCACACGGCCTGTTGTGCGTACTCTTTGTAATCCATGATTGGCGACTACTAATCCTGCCGAGTCGTATCCTCTATACTCTAATCGCGATAATCCTTCCAACAGAATGGGAACGATGTTCGCGTTAGAGATCGCACCAATAATTCCACACATTTTATATTTCCCCTTTCAGGCTGTTAGCTAAAATACACAGTACGTATTTGTTTTCAATGTTACTGGATGTGTTTCCAGTGAGCTATATTGACTGGCTTCACTCTTGTCAAAATTGAGGCACTCGACGTGTTTTTAATAGTTGAACCCGTACGATAGGTTTGATATTAAACCCAAAAACATGCCATCTTTTGTAATTGAATTTCATTTTGTATTTGGATCATTCGGTATCATACAGCCTTCGTATATTTCTTCAAACTCTATCTTTTACGTCTTCTGCAGCCATTCTATCTGTTTTATCTCAAACCTTCCTTTGGCTAATAATAATGTGCAAGAATATTTGTTTAATAGCGGCGTATATTCTTAAGAATTTATAATGCTTGGGGGTAGCTTAGGATAAGGATTCAGGTAGAATGCTATGAGGGCGTCTCTAAGGAATCCAAATTCCATCCCAACTGCTGTGTTATGGAAGGGTTTCTTGTTTACAGATCAATCATATGTTGCGCTGTATAATTTTCTTTGTACCTTGCGTTTTTGAAAAACTCTGGATTATTAGAAGCGCTCATAAGCATTTTGCACAAACAAAGTGGGTTTATTGCCCAAATGTAAATAATATTTAACTTTAGAAGCCAGGATTTCCTGACTTCTTATTTTATTGGCAAGCATCATGAAAATCTCTGCATTTGAAGCGCGTGTTGGCAACCTGATCGAACATCAGGGGAAACTGTGGAAAGTATATAAGAAAAATCATGTGAAGCCTGGTAAAGGCGGCGCATTTGTACAAATGGAAATGAAGTGTGTTAGTGATGGTACTAAGCTCAATGAGCGTTTCCGGTCAGAAGATAAAGTAGAAAAAGCACATGTGGAAACTCGGAAAATGCAATATCTCTACGCGGAGGGTGAAAACTATATTTTCATGGATAACGAGTCTTTCGAACAGTTGAACTTACCAGTTGATGAGCTAGAAGATCAGATTCCTTTTTTACTGCCTAACACGGATGTTCAAATCAATTTTCATAATGAATCACCGATTGGTGTTGAATTGCCAACTAGTGTTGTGCTTGAAGTCACTGAAACGGAGGTTATGGTCAAAGGTCAGACGGTTGCAAGTGGTGGAAAACCAGCAGTATTGGAAACTGGCCTTAAGATCTCTGTGCCGCAATTTGTTAACGTTGGTGAGAAAGTGAAAGTGAATACGGAAACTCGTGAATATATCGAGCGTGCGTAGTCTATTTATCTAGTGTTTCTTTGTTAATTTTCAACCAGTGTTCGCCCCAAGAGGTAGGTAACTATAATCACAGAGATTATTAATTTTAGACCATAGTGCTGGGTTGTTTGCACTGTGCTAGATGACTGCATCGCTTAATGAGTAAGGTTATGACAGGCAAAGAAAATAGTTATCGGAACCGTATTGTTTTATTAGGTGCGAGCAATTTAACTTTGTCACTACGTTTGATCATTAGGCGCATGCAATACTATGTTGGGGGTTCTAGTGAAATTTTTGTCGCAGCGGGACATGGCCGATCGTACGGCCAGTTTAGTCAAGTTATGTTTAGGGGGTTGCCAGGAATTACAAGTAGTGAGATTTGGCGACAAATTGAGCCAGCAAGAACAGTGCCTACCTATGCTTTAATTACCGATATTGGCAATGATATTCCATACGAATACACCCCAGATAAGATTTTAAATTGGATTGAATGGTGTGTTGCACGTTTGCAAGCGCATTCAGCGCAAATTGTAATGACAAATATTCCAATTAAATCAATTGAAAGATTATCTGAACGGCGATTTAATATTTTACGTAATCTTTTATACCCATATTGTCAGTTATCCAAGCATGAAGTGGTTTATAGAGCAAACGTTATCCACCAGGGATTAATAGAAATGGCTGCTCGACATCAGTTCAATCTTTATGAACAGGACCCCGAATGGTTTGGGTCGGATGGAATACATGTCAGCTATTGGAAACGTGAGCGTTTTTACCAACATGTCTTGAAGCATTTTTTAGTTGAGCATATAAGTTACCAGAAAGTTGTTAGTAAAGAATCTCTCTCGCAAGGTTGGAGACAGCGCCCGCAATTTGCTTGCAAAACAATTTTTGGTCAGGCGCGACTTTATCCGCAGCCGAGTGGCAGATTGTTTGATGACTCACCCATTTCATTATTTTGATAGTCGTGCCTTGTGGCATGAAGAGACGAGTATTACGCGCAGATTTGTGGGATAAAAAACAATTGTGTTGAAGGAAGTGGCTGATATTCTTGTCAAGAAGATTTGATCGCGATGACTACTATCGCGCTTATTTTTATTAAACGGCCAAATTTAAGCGGGTTATTTCATTGACATTGCTTGGGGTTTGCGTTTAAAGTGGCATGGCTTCTTGTTCTTGTGGTTCATATTTAATGAAATGTTTATATCAGTTAAGTGCTCATTTTGAGTGCTTAGTGGACAGACATTAGTTTATAAAGGGTATGGCATAGATTTTAGCTTAAAACTATGGGCACTTATCAACCACTATTCAGCATTACTATCGAACATGCCTACTTTGCAAATAACAATTGCAAGTCATTAGATTTCCGTCCAACGGCTGCCTGCCGTGCGTCATTACACAACGCGGGTTTAATATTAAAATCATCTGAATGTGGGATTGCTGTTTTTTGTGAAAACGACCAATTGGACATCTTACGCTTACATGCAGAGGATGACCTTGCATTAACATTCAAAGTTTCTTCCAAAGATCCTAATTTTACACTTTATACGACTCCTGCTGCCCGGCGAGATGATGCCGTGCTTTTTTTTAGCAACCAAGAGGTTGCACGTGATGAAAGTGGAGCTCAGATGCTGCATAAAGGGCAATATGCATCCGATCAGGCGTTCATCCCGTTAGATTCTAAACAATTAGATGATGTATTTGAGTGTAAAGATTATGTGGCGCGCCCCGATTTTATCGTGCAAATTCGAATATCAGCTCAAGAGGGCGGATTGTGTTCGGAAAATATCGATAAAGATGCACGAAAATTTTATATTCGCTTTGCAGTCAACCAAACCTTTTGGAAATATTTTATTCTGGGCGAATTGTCAGAGAGAAATTTATATATAGCGGATCTAGATGATGAGATTCAGTTTGCAAATGTCGGGGAAACTACTTTACCTGGGAGCCGGAAAGGAATTATGCTGCAGTCATCCGTTCCAATTGAGATGCAAGAGATGCAGACTAAACGTTTCCAATTAAGGGAGCAGGGTAGTATGGGAGACAAAGTGTTAATTAAACGAATGCCTAATGCCAGCCTTGATTTCATGAACGGGGAGATGATTGGTGGGCAAATGGAGAATGTTTCTGAGATTTATATTAATTAATAACTGGTTAGATTAGAATAAAGTTTTTTTGAGAGGTTTATTGATAGTAGTTTAAAGAAAGTTGTGGAACGCGATTAATTCAATTAAGAGGAGCTGATTATGGGGCAGTATAAAACACCGGGTGTTTACATTGTTGAGAAGAATGCGTTTCCTAATTCTGTAGTAGAAGTGGCTACTGCAGTGCCTGCTTTTATCGGTTATACAGAACGGGCAGACAATAAGGGAAAGTCTTTATCAAATAAGGCGTGGCGCATTTCGTCCATGTCAGAATTCATTAGTTTCTATGGCGGACCACCTGATTCTAAATATAAGATTTCAGATATCAAGCCAGCTAAAAGCGAAGGGAGTGAGGAGGGGACGGTAGTAATAGAAGCTGACTTTTCCAGTGCTGACACAGAATATCTTCTCGAACAGGAGAAAAAAAGGTATTTTTTATATCACAGCATGATGTTGTTCTTCCAGAATGGTGGTGGTGCTTGCTATATCGTATCGGTCGGTAAATATAGCGATGACATTGAGCAACCAAAGTTAAAAGCCGGTATCAATGTTTTGCTCAAGGAGCAAGAACCGACCATGGTGGTTATTCCAGACGCGATGTCTTTGGCCCAGCCAGATGGCATTTCACTCCAACAAGCGATGCTTGGTCACTGCGGCATGGTGATGAAGAATCGTTTTGCCATTCTTGATATTTTTGATGGTGACAAAGAAGCGCAAGATAGTGGCTGTGTAGAGAACTTCAGAAACGCACTCGGAACCAATAATCTTGATTTCTCGGCAGCTTATTATCCGTGGCTGAATACTTCTATCGTTCAAACCAACGATATTAATTTCAGTCATGTTACAAATCCGGACAAACTCCAATCGTTACTCAAAGCAGAAGCGGGAAAAATTTATACCGATGAGAAAAAGAATAAAGAAATTACCGCTAAGATAGACGAGTTAACGGCCAAGACGAAAACTGATGCAATGTCGACTGATGAAGAATTGCACAAGATTCTAACGGCGGTTTGTCCACTCTATGGCACCATTATGTTGGCCATAAAAAACAAACTCAATCTATTGCCGCCGAGTGCTGCGATGGCTGGTATTTATACTATGGTTGATAACTCTCGTGGGGTATGGAAGGCACCAGCTAATGTTAGTCTCAATGCAGTCGTTTCACCAGCAGTAGAAATCACGCATGACGACCAAGAAGATTTGAATGTCACCACAGCCGGCAAATCGATAAACGCCATACGCAGTTTTATCGGTGAAGGAACATTGGTTTGGGGTGGGCGTACGTTGGATGGGAACAGTTTGGATTGGCGTTATATTAATGTGCGTCGAACCATGATCATGCTGGAGGAATCCATTAAATTAGCGACCAAAGCCTATGTGTTTGAACCCAATGTCTCCAATACCTGGGTGACCATCAAAAGTATGATTAATAATTTTCTAACCAGTATTTGGAAGCGTGGTGGCTTGGCCGGTTCAACACCGGATGACGCTTTTGGTGTGTTTGTTGGCTTGGGTGAAACCATGACGCCGCAAGATATTCTTGACGGCATGTTGAAAGTAACGGTGTTAGTCGCACTGAGCAGACCTGCGGAATTTATTGAGATAACCTTTCAGCAACAGTTGCAAAAGTCTTAACTTGAAATTAATTCAAAATGATTTAGTTATTTATTTTTAACAGTTCAATAGGGGTAAATTATGGCAGATGATGGATCAAGTCAATCGACTTCTGTATGGCCGATGCCAAAGTTTTATTTTCAGGTTAAATGGGACTCTGAAGTGATGTCGTTTCAGGAAGTCAGTGGATTGGATATTCAATCTGAGGAAATTAAATATCGCCATGGAGACAGCCCAGAATTTTCAGTGATTAAAATGCCGGGAATGAAGAAGGTCGGCAATATCACCATGAAAAAAGGTGTATTCAAGAGCGATAACAAGTTTTGGGATTGGTTTAAACAAATCAAGATGAATACCATTAAGCGCTTACCAGTAACCATCAGCTTGTTAGATGAAGAAGGTAACGCGACCATGGTTTGGACATTAACCAATGCATGGCCAACCAAAATTACCGGTACCGATTTGAAATCGGAAGGTAATGAAGTTGCGATTGAGACCATTGAGATTGTGCATGAAGGTTTGACCATTGCGAATGGTTGATTAATTTTCATTTTGGGACATTGGTTAACTCGAAAGTCAAATTTGATAACGATTGAGTTTTAGTTTTTAAAACTCTAGATTTTGTTGTCAGGGTATCAACATTCTGGTTGATTATATTGATTTAGAGTTAATCAACTGTTCTTTGGCATAGTATGGATGTAAGTGCATGGGTATTTCACTCTTTGGAGACACGTATCCGCCATCTGCTTTTTATTTTAAAGTGGTTGTTGCGCCACCAGCTGGGTTGTTAACAGATAATTCTTTTCAAGAAGTTTCTGGCATACAATCTGAGATTGATACTGAACCTGTTACAGAAGGTGGCGAAAATAGGTTTGTTCACAAATTGCCGAAAGGTGTCAAACACTCTGATTTAGAGCTTAAACGTGGGATTGCGCCAATCACATCACCGCTGGTAATGTGGTGTAAGGCAACGATGGAATTAGATTTTAGTCTACCCATAAGACCATTACCTGTGATCGTTTATTTGATGAATGAAAATAAGATACCGATCCGGGGGTGGTTTTTTGATTCCGCGTATCCTGTAAAGTGGGAAGTTGAGGGCTTCGGTTCGACTAAAAATGAAGTTGCAATAGAAAAAATTGTGCTGAGTTATTCATTTTCAAATCGTATTATTTAAGAAAATCAGAACAACGATATGTCGATAGAAATTAAACAATTGCTGATTAAATCAAACATTGTTCAACGGCAAGAATGTAATGAAACAGATTCTGCGGAGGAGGGTCTCGCGGCGAATGAGGAATTACTTGCTGAGTGCCGTCGTTTAGTATTGGATATCCTTCGCGAAAATAAGGAACGTTAATGTTAACTGGCGTTAAAAAAACACTATCGGCGGTAACTGGCAAAAAAGCATTATTGACGATCTCTTTTTGTACTGTAAGCGATGGGAAAATTAGTGTTGATAATTCCAGAAAACCATTTGAGGCCATGATAAACCCTGCGGGTTATGAGCACACCTATCAACTATGCTACTCAAAGAAAAGAGCACTAGGGCAACCGGGAACCGAAACAAAATATAGTGCCAGCAAGCCGGAGAAAATAGTCCTGAAAGAACTGATTCTTGATGCAACGGGTGTCGTTCGGTCAGGGCTTCTTGGTATTGACGATCCTATTCCTGTAAAGGATCAGATTGAATCATTGAAGAAAGTTGTTTATGACTATGTGGGTACTGAACACGAAGCGCCAATCGTGCAACTTAAATGGGGCAGTTTTATATTCTATGGTCGGATAGAATCCTTAAAGTTTGATTACACATTATTCAAGCCCAGCGGTGAGCCGCTACGGGCCAAAGTGACGCTAACGTTTATAGAATACCAAAGTAGTGAGGAAATTTCTAAAGAAGCGGCGCAATCCTCGCCTGATTTAACACATCTTGTAGAGGTCAAAGCTGGAGATACTTTACCTTTGCTATGTTATCGAATTTATAGGGATAGCGCTTATTATCCAGAAGTTGCACGAATTAATAATCTGACGCATTTTAGAGACTTGAGACCCGGTATAAAACTGCGGTTCCCTCCACTGAATTAAGTTAAGGTTTTTATATGGCAGATTCTCCATTAATGGGTAGTACAGGCGTTCTTTCGCTAACCATCCAAAGTAATGGCGCAGCGTTGGCTGACACAATTCAGATTGTTTCAGTTGAAATTAACTATTGCGTCAATAAAATACCAACAGCCAAGATTGTTATTTTAGATGGAGATATGCCTGAAAATGATTTTCCGATCAGTAATACAGATGATTTTAAACCGGGGGCTGAAATCACCATTAATGCTGGCTATGACAGCAAGACAGAGACCGTTTTTAAAGGCATTGTCATCAGACATGGTATTAAGATCGACGGAGAAAACTATTCTCGCTTAATTGTGCAATGCAAAGACAGTGCTGTAGCGATGACAGTGGGACGAAAGAATGCGAATTATATTGATTCAAAAGATAGTGATGTCATCAGCAAACTGATTGGTGCTTATGGCGGTTTGTCACCCGATGTTGATTCGACCACAACAACCAATAAAGAAATCGTGCAATATTATTGCTCAGATTGGGATTTTATGTTGGCTAGAGCAGAAGCGAATGGTTTTTTGGTAACGGTCGACGAGAGTAAAGTCAGCGTGAAACCACCGCAGGCTGATGGGTCAGCGGTGCTAACGTTAACTTACGGTACTGATTTGATGTCGTTCTATGCTGATTTAGATGCTTATTCGCAGTTTTCTACGGTCAAAGGTGTGACATGGGATATTAAAAATCAGAAAGCATTGGAAACCGAAGCGACACCGGAGAACCTAACTAGCCAAGGGGATTTGAAAGCAGATGATCTAGCGAAAGTTATCGCGTTAGATAATTTTAGGTTGCAAACTAATGCGCCGTTGGAAAAAACTGCTTTATCTGATTGGGCAAAAGGGCAACAAGTTAAATCCGGATTAGCAAAAATTCGTGGTTATGCCACATTCCAGGGCAGTGCTAAAGTGAAGATTGGTACTTTAATTGAGTTGAAAGGGGTAGGCAATCGCTTTAATGGCAATGTTTTGGTCACATCGGTTAGGCATCAAATCAATAATGGAGACTGGATTACTGAAGTCGAATTTGGTTTGTCAGAAAAGTGGTTTAGCGAGCAACATCATCTCAATGCACCCATGACTGCAGGGTTAACAGCAGGGGTGACTGGCTTGCAGATTGGTGTGGTAAAGAAACTGGATGCTGACCCTGAGGGAGAGTATAAGGTTCAGGTTTCAGTTCCCGTGCTACAGGCTGAAACCGAAGGTGTTTGGGCACGATTAGCAAATTTCTATGGTTCAGATGGAATCGGTGCCTTCTTTATTCCTGAGATTGGCGATGAAGTCATACTTGGCTATTTTAATGATGACCCTTCTCATCCGGTCGTGCTGGGAAGTTTGTACAGTAGTAAGAGAAAGCCGCCTTATGAGTTAACCGCTGATAACTTTACGAAGGCCATTGTGACACGTAGCGAGCTTAAACTGGAATTTGATGATGACAAGAAAATTATTACCGTGATTACACCAAGTAACAATCAGATTGTGATTAGTGATGACGGGAAATCTATTTTATTGCAGGATGAAAATTCGAATAAAATTGAGATGAACACTAGCGGGATTGTGATGGACAGTCCAAAAGATATTAAGATCAGTGCAAAAGGTAAAGTGACCATTGATGCTGTTGGAAATATTGAGCTGACAGCTCAAGCAGACATCAAGAATCAGGGACTAAATATTAATAATACAGCCAATGTGGGCTTTGTCGCTAAGGGTAACGCAAGTGCTGAATTGTCAGCGAGTGGGAAAACTACAGTAAAAGGCAGTATTGTAATGATTAATTAATCGTAACTATTCAGTTCACCCCTGGAATTCACCATTTCTGCGTTACAAAATAATCATTTACACGTGTAAATTCACATTTTTCGCTTTGACCTGATGAATTCGAGGGGCAATCAGAATGGTTACCGCAATACACTGACTAGTTACAATTAATCACTACTTTTTTTCGTTATAAAGGAGTTGTTATGCCGCCAGCAGCTAGATTCACCGATATGCATACTTGCCCGATGCAAACCCCGGCAGTGGTTCCCATTCCACATGTTGGCGGACCGATCAGTGGGCCATGTGTACAGAATGTATTAATCGGTTCATTACCGGCTGCTGTAGTTGGTGATATGTGTGTATGCGTCGGGCCGCCAGATAGTATTGTGAAAGGTTCGGCTACCGTGATGATCAACAACCGAGCGGCGGCTAGATTAGGAGATTCAACAGCGCATGGTGGCAGTATTGTGGTTGGTTTGATTACCGTTTTAATCGGTGGCTAACAGTGAACGGATAACAATATGAGTGTCGATAAATCTTTTCTTGGTACTGGTTGGAGTTTCCCGCCTGAGTTTAGTTTACGTGGAGGAGTCAAGTGTGTTTCGGCAGAAGAAGATATTCATGAAAGTCTAAAAATCCTATTAGGTACTAATCCAGGTGAACGAGTGATGCAACCAACTTATGGATGTGGACTTAAATCACAAGTTTTTGAGGAAATTAATGAGACTTCGGTGGCTGTAATCATTGATATCATCAAGCGTGCAATTTTATTCTTTGAACCAAGAATTACTGTTGAGCAGGTTATAGTCGATTCTGAGAATCAAGATGACTTGTTAAATGGACTGGTCAAGATTGAGGTTATTTATGTTATTCGGGCAACAAATAATCGCTACAATATCGTTTATCCGTTTTATTTTACCGAGGGTACTAATGTTGAGCGTTAGTGCGATTCGGATGAAATAATGAAATATAACGCACACATTCTACTTCCATCGCATTTCCACATTCGTGATGGTAAAAGCCAAGCAAAAAGGGCTTTGCCGGCACTAGAAAAAGATTACTTTAATGTCGCTGATCTGCGGTTCCACGCCTTACTGGCGAAGGTTGTTGACTATACCGAGTTGATGACGTTCTACGACCATCAGAATCGGCCGAATGGGAATTGGAAGCCTTTTTTTTCATTGGATGAAACGGTCGTGATGGCTTCTATTTTGGCGACAGATCCAGACAAGCTTGTGGCACTCTTGAATCAAACACACGATTTGTCGGATTCTGACGAGGAATTAATTGTTACCCTGAATGAGGAATTGCCAGAAAATATTCGTCACCTGACAATCTCGGCATGTATGGTACTGAGAATGTTAGATGACTGGTTTGTCCGATTAGCAAGCGCCCGAAGTGAGGCTGGCGTTCAATTGCATAAACTAACCGAAAGTGTTCTGGTTGGTCTGAAAAAAGATTTGAACTGGTTTTTACACGACTTAAAATCGTTTGTACCCGTATTTTCAGTTGAGGAGATTGTTTCTCAGGATTTGGCGGATCAGATTCTTGCTGTACAAGATGATCATCTGGCCCCGCAAAATGAATCTGTTACAGAAGCGTTGGATGAAGTGGCTGTACGGTCTTTTTCTTATGCCTTAATCAAGGCGGTCGAAATGATTCAAGAAAGTGCGGCTGAGTTATTACCGATTTCTCTAACGAATAAGCAGCATGATCCAGCGGTTGGGTTGTTGATCGCTTTCTTGCAATTGTTTCATAAAGTTCATCATAAAATCAATAAGTTCACGTTGAACTATATTGATTTTTATTATGATCAAGTGTTAAAGACTCAACCCCGTCAGTATGAGCCTGATTCAGCCTATCTAACAGTGAATTGTGGTAATAACGTTCATGAACTTTTGTTGCCAAAGGGCACAGAGTTCTTGGCGGGTAAAGATGAAAATAAGCAAGATATTATTTTTACTGCCACCGAAGCGGTTCAAATCAATCAAGCTGCTGTCAGGGCAGTTCATACACTGTTTTTTAACCGTGATATTCTAAGTTCGCCAGAAAGTCAGATACAGGAAAGGGTCGTTTTGTCTGCGAAGCCAGATCAACAACCAAAGCAATTGGTAACAGGATGTTGGCAGAATGAAATCCCGGCTTTTACAAATTCTGAGTTGGCTGACTCTGATTTGATGCGTTTGGGTAAAGTGAAATCTTTTCCATTGTTTGGTGCACCCAGAACCGTAGAAGAGCCGATGTTAACTAAACATGCGCGCATTGGTTTCGCTTTGGCAAGTAAGGTGTTGTTTCTGCAAGAAGGTCAACGGACGGTCAGAATTATTTTTAAATATAATGATGATCAATTAGAAGGCGATAAAAACAAGCGAACATTGCATGAATGGATTAAAGAAATTGCCTTTCATTTAAAAGATGCTAAAGATGACAAAACGGTTACACAAACGGATGAACAAGTTGCATTTTTAAAAGTATTTAGAGATGCTTTCAAGATAAGCGTGTCTACGGCTCAGGGTTGGTTGGAAATATCGGAGTATTTGCCTTCTTATAAAGCTTTTGATGATCGACTGGAGAAAAATAGTCTGTCGATTACTTTTTCTTTGTCAGCTGATGTGCCGCCAATTTGCGCCTATGACGAGGTGATTCATGGTGAAGGCTATTCAACTCGCTTGCCGGTTATCAAGTTTATCATTAACCCTAAAGGTTATCTCTATTCCTATGGCGTTTTAAGAAAACTAGAATTGCTTTGGGTGCGTATTGATGTAGATGTGGAAGGTTGTCGCGCGCTTCAGTTGTATAACAATATCGGTCAACTGTCGCCACAAGCGCCTTTTACGCCATTTGGCCCCATGCCGGAAATCGGTTCTTATTTAATTGTGGGTTGCGCGGAAGTGGCTGGAAAACAATTAACGAGTTTTAATTTGGACGTAAAATGGGGCGGCTTACCCTCAGAGATTGGTGGGTTACGAGCACACTATCAAGGCTATGGTAAAGCTATTGATAATTCCGATTATCAGGTGAGCACCTCAGTTCTGGTCAATGGCAAATGGCTGCCGGAGAATTCGAATGTATCCTTAACAACAAATCTGTTTCAATTGAAGTCAGATTTAGATGTTGGCGAGCAGATTAGTGAGACGAGAAATTTATCATGTGATCCAGTAATGATTTATTGGACGCCACTGGATTATCGAACGCAGGAAATGGAATATGCGTATACGCCATCATCTAATAAGGGGTTCTTTAAGTTTACCTTGTCGGCACCCGTCGGCGCATTTGGCCATAAGGACTATCCGAATATTTTGGCTGAAGTGCTAACTCATAATGCCCGCCAGAAAATTCAGAGAATGACCAAACAGATACCAAATGCGCCGTATACGCCGACAATCGATTCTATTTCTGCTAATTACCAAGCCTTTGTGAATATTACGCCGAATAATGAAGAAGTGAATTGTCTACCATTAATGCAAGAGAAGCTGATCCATTTGCATCCTTTTGGATGGAAAGATTCTGGCCTAGATGCAGACCTCCATTTTTATTTACTACCGCAATATTCTGATGCTGGTAATTTGCTGATTGGTTTGGAAGGTGTGGCAAAAGAGAAAAGTATTACTTTGTATTTCAATCTGCGTGAGAACTCACTGCCAGCTGCACACAATCATCAGGAAAAATTGGAATGGTTCTATTTAGTCGCTGATCAATGGGTCGCCTTAGGCCAAAAAGAAGTTGTTTCTGATTCTACTCATGGCTTCATGACCTCCGGTATTGTGACATTAAATGTACCGCATGATATTACTGCAGAGAACATGATAATGCCAGGTGAATTATTTTGGTTTAGGGTGGCTGCTAATCATGATTTGGAAAAATTCTGCAGTGTCATATCAATCCATGCACAGGCACTTAAGGTGGTTCGGTATGTGGATGAGCAAACGGTTTTAGGTCACTTAAAAAAATTACCTGCGGGTAACATTTTTCAAACAAAATCTACGGTTCCAGGCTTAGAGGTTATCCAGCAAGTACGGCCATCATTCGGTGGACGATCTCAAGAGGATCGTGCCTATTTGCGGATAAGGGTTAGTGAAAGATTAAGGCACAAGAAACGTGCTTTACTGCCGGAAGATTATGAATTACTGATTCTTGAACAATTTCCTCAGATCTACAAAGTAAAGTGCTTCCCCAATGTTAGACCGGATACTGTTTTAGAGAAGCGTATTTGTCCTGGACAGTTGCTTATTGTGGCATTGCCTTATTTGACGAAAGAAACAAAAGATATACATAGGCCATTGTTAAGTGGGAATATTGTCAACGAAATAAAAGAATTTGTTACCCGGTTAGCACCGCCATTTGTGTCGATACATATTGCTAACCCAGTTTATGAAGTGGTGCAGGTGCGCTGTACCGTAAAATTTAAAAGTACAATTCATAGTGGCAGGTATGTTAATCAATTAAATCAAGCAATTTCTGAGTACTTGTCGCCGTGGAATGATACGATTGGTTATACAGAGCACTTTGGGTGGGCAATTAGCGGTCATGACATTGAATCCTTTATTCACCAGTTGTCGTATATTGACCGAGTAACCAATTTTTCTATCTTAAGAATCGCGCCGGAACAAAATGATACCTTTGACTTATATGACAGTGCTGCGTATTTGAATCATTACACTGTGTTGAAAGAGATTTTTCCAAAATACCCTTGGAGTGTCATGTCGCCGATAAAGCAACATTTTATAGAGGTTGACGACCGCTTTGATTTGATTAAACCAGAGATAACCGGTGTTGGTGAACTAGAAATAGGCAGCACTTTTATAGTGACCGAAGAGAAATGGCGAGAAAAAATAGAAAGACACTAGAAGCCAAGTTCAAGAATGGCAAAATGCCATCTGAAGTTGCATTTGCAGATTTGATCGATTCAACTTTGAATTTGATTGATGATGGTTTTGAAAAAACGATTGAAGATGGCTTGAAAATTGCTCAATTGGGGGATGGTAAGCTGATAAGTTTCTATCAAAATATGGCGACATTAAGTGCGATGTGGTTTGTCGGTTTGGATAAAGCGACGACAAATTTAAGGATTGGCAATAAGTTAAATCCCCATGTTTTGACGCTGAAAAGCATTGATGCTGATGATCAAAATAATAACTTATATTACGCTCCAAAAATGGGGGTTGGGATTAATAAAGAGAACCCCCAATTTGAGTTGGATGTTGCAGGAACCATTGCCTCTTATGCACGAGTTGGCCGACTTGGTGAGTTTGCCGTACAGGCTGATGGGAATTGGTACGACATTACCGAAATATTGACGGGTTGTCAGGCTTTTGAAGTTGTTGCCGGTGTCGGTGGCCGTGATTCGGATGGTAAATTCGCTTTAATGCACGCCTTCGCATTAAGTGCCTATAACGATAAGGCCAAGAATCATATTTCCTATCACCAGGCGCACTATGGCTCAAAATGTAATCGGTTAGAACTGCGTTGGAAAGCAGGACCAAATGAGGAAAACTTTGAATTTACCTTGCAGCTTAGAGCGGAATCTTCATATGGTGAGGATGTTTGGATTAAGTACCATATCACCCGACTATGGCATGACACGGCGATGCTTGAGAGTGAGGTGGAGCCGTCCATTATGTCTTTGTCACAGTTAAATACCAAGAAAAAATAGCCATGCCTGAGCGTACATTTTTAATTTATTTGACGCTTGAAGAAGGAAATTTATTATTAGAGGCGTTGGCTGAATTACCATTTAAATTAGTTTTTGAGCTCATTGGTGAATTGAATCAGCAAGCGAATACCCTTTTCTCTGGACATGAGGATTTTCATGAGAAGCAACGATTTTCATTTTCAGGTCAAGAGGTTAATCTGGCAATAAAAGCATTAGGCGTTCTGCCTTATAATCGTGTGCATTTGCTGCTGTCTAATCTGAATCAACAGATTAGTGACCAGTGCATCAGTGACGAAACCAAAGCAGATGTCGAAGTCTGAGCATATTAAAAGACATCGAGTTGATCCAGATGCGCTGGGTTTTGATAACCTGCGTAAAGAAGGAATTAATTATGTTCAGGAACTATGTGGTGAAACCTGGACTGATTACAATATTCATGATCCTGGCGTTACAATTCTGGAACAACTCTGTTATGGGTTGACCGATCTTTCTTATCGATCCGGATTTGATGTGCCGGATTATTTAACCAATCAGGACGGTGCTATTGACTATCAACGGCATGGTCTATTATCACCGCAAGACATTCTTCCAAGCGCTCCGGTTACAGGAACCGATTATGAAAAGATCCTCTATGATGCGATACCAGAGATTGCTAATATTTGGTTCATTCCGGTTGAAAAAAATCGAGCGTCACCATCGGCGTTATACACAATCTTTGTAAAGGTTGATACTGATTTACAGCAAATAGCAGATGACACATCTAGATTGAACGAGTTTTTGGGTAACGTACCCGACCGGTTGGTTGAATTGATGCATCATTTGAGTCAAATACGGATGTTTATTGACCAAGTTGGTCACAAATTGGATACCAATCTCACTGTATTACAATCCGATCTCTCTAAATTTGATGACGATGCATTTAAAAATGCTGGTAATAACCTAGTTGAACAAGGCCGTCGAGTTTTGTTTTTGTTAGATGCCAGTTTATGTCATATCGACGGCATACTCGATAAATTTCGAGATATTAGGTTAAGCATGTTGAGTCTACAACAGATGCCAAATTGGCTATCTGCACTTGACGTGGAAATGACTAGACTTGAAGAAGTGTTGGTGAAAACGCCACTGATGAAGCAATTTGAACAGGTTGCTGCACAATTGCCAATCACGCTAATAGACTTGGGAGAACTGATAGCCATACTCAACCGACAATTAGCCGAGCTGAAGTCACCGCTTGTCAGACTTGAATCTGTTTTGGATAGTTTGGGTCAACCCTTATCCAAGGTTATTGACGAAATAAAATTGTCAGGTGAAATTCCCGAACAAGTGGTTCGGCAGAAAAATGATGCTAAGGTTAAACAAAAAATTGTTTCTTTCTTTTGTCAGAACCGCAATCTCTGTGAAGACTTCCACAGTGTTCGGATTGTGCAATCCATTCCACACTTTTTGGTTGGAGAAATTGAGATTTTGTCTTCGCATAATCCAGCAAAGATTTATGCGGAAATTTTCTTTAAATCCATGCAACATATTTCATCCGGAATACAAATTGATCGGTATGAACAAGCAACCAGTCGTATCAATGACTATGAACAGATTTTTACCGGGCCTCTGACAACGCGCGGGTTTATTGGCGATCATTTTTTTGAAGAGGTAAAAAACGCACTGAGTGTAGTTGATCTGATCACGCTGATTAGTCGTGTTGATGGTGTCAAGCAAATTTACAATCTGAGCTTGGTTGATCAAGAAGATCAACGCCATATGAGTGTTTCCTATAACCCTTCTAAAGGTCAGGTGCCTAGTTTATGTTTTCCCGAATCGGTTAACCCGACACAGATACTCCATTTAAGGTTTCCGCAAGATACGCAACCCAAGGTTCTATCTGGTTCTTTGCATTCTGCATCTGTTGCAATGGATGGAATTGATGAATTGTTGAGAGAAGCCAAGCTTGAACTGAATAAATTAATCTTTGAATACCATGCGTTCAGAAGTAATCGGCCATCGTTGGGAAAGTTTATTCAATTGCCTAAGGGGCAACAGCGAGAATTACAACATTATTATTCTATCCAAAATCATTTTCCTGCGATTTATGGCATCAATCAATACGGGATTCCTCGCTCTAAACCGGATCATATAAAAGCCAAAGCAAAGCAATTAAAAGCCTATCTATTTCCTTATGAACAATTGATGGCCAATTATTTAAAAAATCTTGATGAGATTCCACGGTTGTTTTCTTTGGATAGAGAGTTAAAGCAATCGTATTTTTCACAGTATCTATCAAATACTAATATTCCTGGTATTGAGGAATTTTATACTGCCGATCAGTCAAAAATTGAGTCATTGATGTCTGAAATCGTTGCTCGCTATGATGATCACGAAGATCGAAGGAGCCGGGTGTTAGACACTATGTTGGCGATTTATGGCGAGCAATTTCAACAGCAATCATTACGACGTTTTAATCATTACCGAAAAACAGATACGAACGAATGGGTGATTGAAAACAAAATTAATTTTTTAAAGTGCATTAAGGAGATCAGTCAGGATAGAGCAAAAGGTTTTGATTATTTATCGCCTTCATTTAATTCTAGTCGATTGACAAGTACTCAGAATGTTACTGGGCTGCATAAAAAACTTGCTGTTTTATTGGGTCTTTATCAATATGATTGTGGACAGCTCATTACGCAAGGAATAATCAAAAGGAACAGCTTTGTTTTGCCTGATAAAGTTTTTGCGAAAAAAATAGCGCCACTAGTCAAAGCGCAGCAAAGTGAAGAAATACCACCTTTTGAAAGTTTCAGTGATCATAAAGTGATTGATATTCCGTCCGAGTTGCCGGGTTTTAGCCATACTATGTTTAAACATGGCATCGCACTGAAAAACTATCGGATTGTGCGTTCAGACCAGGAGGCCACGGTTTGTTTCAGCGCACCGCAAGAGGGAGTGCTCTGGCCTTTAGTGAGTAAAAATAGTTTTGAAGAAGCTGTTTCCTATGCACAGCAATTTTGTCAGATTGTCACTCGACTTAATATGGAGTGTGAAAGTTTTCATATTATTGAACATCTTTTACTGCGCCCTAGAGGCTGTGATGCATTTGAAAGTGTTTCATCGCAAGATGCTTTTTATGATTTCCGGGTGAGCGTTATTTTTCCATCCTGGACTGCACGTTTCTCAGATCAAGCGTTTCGTAAATTTGCAGAAGAAACCGTACAGAAGAGTTTTCCCGCACATGTTTTTCCCGATTTCTATTGGTTAGATTTTATCTATATGCAAGATTTTGAGCAGCGCTATTGTTCCTGGTTGAAATTAATGCAAACCCTTAATCAAGAGAACAAGAAAGATTTTTATCAGAAACTGGATCTGGCATCTGAAAAGATCATATCTTTCTTGTTAAGAAACAGGAAAGAGAGTGGATGTAAACGCTGGATTTAATGATATGGCGACAGTACATATTATTGATCAAGTGGTATTTGATTTTTCGTTTGATTCATTAGCAATTGCAAATCAGCATGAGGCTGAAATGCGTATCTGGTTGACTGAACAACTGCTCCCGATAGTGGATTCAATCTTAACAACCCACGATGATACTGAAACAGTTTTACGCTTTGACAACATTGTATTGGATCTGGGCGACATACCGAGTGATGATTGTTATGCTGGAATTATTCAAAAAGTCAGTGAGCAGCTGACTAAACAGTTAAGGCAAAACCACGAGAATCACCGGTCTGAACATTCAGCTTCAGTTAATGGTAATGATGCGCCTTTAGCATTCCAACAGGTAAAGTCGGCCCAGATTATGCTGGAGCGATTAAAAAATTTTCTGCTGACTGGTCAGATGGCATGGCATGTTGATACTCGTGAGAATGCTGCACATGAACAGATATTGGCTGATAGTATTCGACAAGACAGCCATGCATTGGCGCGATTGCTGAAACAGTCTTCTCCGGCAACCCGGAATACCTTGATCAGGCGGTTAGTCAAACAGTTTTCTCAGCAATCTTTAGAACAATTGTTAACCCGGTTGGCACCGAATTCAAAGGCGTTGGTTTTGGATTTAATCATTGTGATGCAAGCTGTGATTGGAAGAGAATCTAACAATGTCACTCAGCCAGAAGAAACACATCATTGGTTATGGATGTTAATTTTAGAGACACTGTCGAGTGACGCACAGGGATCAGATAATGCATCCAATGTAATAAAAGAGATTTTTGCTAGAATCATGCTATTGCAAGCTCGAATTCCTGAGTTGGAAACGGACAAAGTAATACAGACAGCGATTGATTTAACCATAGTAAACAAAATTTCTCCCGCTTTATCCAGAGTCCTGTTAAAAATAACAGGGCGCAGTGATGACCGTTTAGTCCTTGAAGATGCGGGCAGGGATAGTAGGGCTACACCGACATCAGATGTACCCGTGCCTGAACAATCCGTACATGATAACTCGTCATCACCCGGCATTTCTGACCGAAATAATTTACAACCGCATACTGTCAACACGATACTTGAAAAGCGGGTGTTGTCAGCTTTAATCAAAGCTGACATCTCTGGAGTGGATGCCAAACGATTGCAAGTCGGTTCAGCGGATGAAATTCGCCAGTATTTGTTGACTGTCGGTGAATCGACTGAAACCTTGACGCAATTGGTTACCAAACTGCCAGAGCGTGTGCTGCTTGATCTGGTTTTTCTGTATTCGCCACAAGCAGCTGCATTAATTGAACAATTGTTGGCGCAATCGAATTTATTATTTGAGGTAAGTGCGGCAACAAGATCAGATGCTGTAACGGCAAGTGATGAAGAAGCCTGGCAGCAGCAATTATGGTTGGCCGGTTTGGCGTATTTGATGAACAAGCAGAATACACGCTTTGACCCTGTCGGTTTTATTCAAGCGCTGACGCAACATTTTGCGCCGACACCGGATACGATAGAAATCATACAAGGGTGGCATCAAGCCCTTGAGCAAACGAAGCATTATGGCGTGCTGCAAAATACATTGCAGGGTATATTGCAAGGTAGGGCAGTTGATTTTGAGTTGTTTGCATCTCAAAGCAAACAGACGGTTGATAATAAAACTGAACAACATTCATCAATGACAGCAGTCCATCAGCGAGTGATGCAAGCGTTAGTTAAAGCCAACATCTCTGCTGGTGTGGATGCCAAACGATTGCAAACCGGCTCAGCGGATGAAATAAGCCAATATTTATTGAAGATCGGTGAATCCACTGAAACCTTGGTGCAATTGGTTGTCAAGTTGCCGGAACGCATACTGCTAGATCTGGCTTTTTTGATGTCGCCACAAGCGGCGGCACTGATTGAACAGTTGCTGGTGCAATCGAGCTTGTTAAGTGATGCAATTGCGGAAAATAGCAGCGCGACAGATACTGAAATGACTTGGCAGCAGCAACTATGGTTGGCCAGTTTGTCGTATTTGATGAGTCAGCAGAAAAGATCCTTTGATCCTGCTGATTTTATTCAAGCACTGGCACAGCATTTTGCGCCAACAAGGGATGTGACAGAAGTCATACAAAGATGGCATCAAGCCCTTGCACAAACACAACGTCACGGCACGTTACAAAAACTGCTACAAACGTTGCTGACCCGGCAAGACCAACCGCAACCGCAACCGCAACCGCAACCGGTTGCCGAAGAGCAGACAGTCATTCATGGTAGCCCAAGCTATCAGCAACTCTATCGGCGTTTGATTGAACCGACTGATATGCTTGAAAAGTGTGATTTGTTGGCGCTTATCAAAACGCTGGAAACGGAACACCCAGAAGAATTGCGACAGATTTTTGTGATGTTGCACCATAACCCGCAACTGATATCGATAGCGAATCTGAAAAGAACGGAATTGCAACCTTTAATCAACGCACTAATCGCCCTAGAAATACCGGGTATTGAGCGCGATCAGCAGGATATGATTCAAGCAATTAATCACCAGGCAGTCCATGCAAAAGACCAAACGGTTTATTATCAGTGTGTGTTACATGCCATGCTGCAAGGTGATGTGGTTGATTTAGAAGCCTATGCCTCCCAGAGCAAACGAACTGCTGTTGAAGAAACTACACGATCCTCATTATTGACAGCAACCCATCAACGTGTGATGCAGGCGTTAGTTAAAGCGAATGTTGCCAGTGTGGATGCTAAACGATTGCAAACCGGCTCAGCGGATGAAATTCGCCAGTATTTATTGACTGTCGGTGAATCCACTGAGATTTTGTCACAATTGGTTGCCAAGTTGCCGGAACGCATATTGCTTGATCTGGCTTTTCTAATGTCGCCACAAGCGGCGGCATTGATTGAGCAGTTACTAGCGCAATCGGACGTGTTAAGCGTTGCAATTGCAGCAAGTAACAGCGCGCTAAATGTTGAGACGGCCTGGCAGCAACAATTGTGGTTGGCAAGCTTGGTGGTTTTGATAAATCAGCAGAAAAGACCCTTTGATCCTGCTGATTTTATTCAAGCACTGGCACAGCATTTTGCGCCCACATCGGAAGCGACAGAAATCATACAAAGTTGGCATCAAGCGCTTGAACAAACGCAACGTCACGGCACGTTACAAAAACTGCTGCAAACCTTGCTGACCCGGCAAAACCGACCGCAGCCGGTTGCTGAAGAACAGTCATTCATTCATGGTAACCCAAGCTATCAGCAACTCTATCGGCGTTTGATTGACCCGACAGAAACGCTTGAAAAGTGTGATTTGTCGGCGTTAATTAAAACGCTGGAAACTGAACAACCTAATGAATTGCGACAGATTTTTGCAACGCTGCGTCATAACCCGCAACTGATATCGACAGCGAATCTGAAAAGAACGGAATTACAACCTTTAATCAACACGCTAATCGCACTAGAAATACCGGGTGTCGAGCGCGAGCAACGGGACATGATTCAAGCGATTGACCAACAGGCAGTCCTTGCAGAAGACCAGACGGTTTATTATCAGCGGGTGTTACTTGCCATGCTGCAAGAAGAGGCGGTTGATTTAGAAGCATTTGCCTCTCAAAGTAAACGAATGGCTGATAATAAATCCACAGAATATTCTTCAGTGACAGCAACTTATCAGCGTGTGATGCAGGCGTTAGTTAAAGCCAACATCTCTGGTTTGGATGCCAAACGATTGCAAACCGGTTCTGCGGAAACAATTCACCAGCATTTATTAACTATTGGTGAATCGACTGAAATCTTGGCGCAATTGGTCGCCAAGTTGCCGGAACGGTTATTGCTTGATCTGGTTTTTCTGATGTCGCCACAAGCGGCTGCATTGATTGAGCAGTTATTGGCGCAATCGAATTTATTATTTGAGGCAAGTGCGGCAACAATATCAGATGCCGCAACAGCACGTGATGAAGAAGCCTGGCAGCAACAATTGTGGTTGGTAAGCTTGACGGTTTTAATGAAGCCACATGAAAAGCCTTTCGATCCTGCTGGTTTTATCAAAGCATTAGCGCAACATTTCGCGCCAACATCGGAAGCGATAGAAGTCATACAAAGTTGGTATCAAGCCCTTCTACTAACACAACAGCATGGCACGTTACAAATACTGCTGCAAACGTTGCTGACCCAGCAAGATAAGCTACAACTGGTAATTGATGAACAGACAGCCATCTATGACAGCCCAGGCTATCAGCAACTTTATCGGCGTTTGATTGATCCGACAGACACACTTGAAAAGAGTGATTTGTCGGTGCTGATTAAAACGCTGGAAAGCGAATATCCAGACGAACTGCATAATATTTTTGATACCTTGCGTCATCGTTCCCACTTATTGTCTGCTGCGAAATTACCGGCAGCGGCACTACAAAGTTTAATTGCTGCATTCATTGAGCTGGATAAAAAAGGTAGCGAAAACAATCACTATCCGATGCATCAGGCGATTAATGAGCAGGCGTTACATGCTCATAATCAGGCGGTTTATTATCAAAGCGTGCTGTCCGCGTTATTACAAGATGAAGTGGTTGATCTAGAACTATTCGCGGCGAATAATGCCACTCAATTATCATCAATACGAGAGCCTGTCTCATCTGCTGATGAAAAACCCGATTTTGCGCAAGAAAATGCTGTGCCAACCAGCAAGCCATTATCGATCATTCGAGATGATGAGTTGGGTTTGGCCCCGGTGTCGGATGTTACTGAAGAAATTTATATTCATAATGCCGGTCAGGTGCTTGCCGCCCCTTATTTGCCACGGTTATTCGACATGTTGGGGTTGGTTGAAGAGGGTGCGTTTATTGATCGGCGGGCTGCCGAGCGGGCGGTTCATTTGTTGCAATTCATGGTTAATGAGCAAACGCAATCGCCAGAATATCAGTTGCCACTCAATAAAATATTGTGTGGCATCACAACCGGCGTCCCTATTTGCAAAGGGATTGAAATCAGTGACCAGGAGCGGGAGACTGTCGAGCAATTGATTCAAGGCATGATCCAAAATTGGAAAACCATTGGTAATACATCAATGAGTGGTTTACGGGAAACCTTTTTACAGCGTGACGGTGTGTTGCATCTGAAAGAAGGAATGTGGTTTTTGACCATTGAGCCAGGGACTTTCGATATGCTGCTAGATGGATTGCCGTGGAGTTTTTCAGTCATCAAACATGTTTGGATGGACCGTGCCATTCAAGTGACATGGCGTTAGGGGGTAGATGATGATAAGGATGGATGACAATGCAGCGATTTTGGAACAGGAAATAAGTTGGTTCCAGAAAGTGCTGGCGGTACGGTTTGATATTTACTTTAATCGAGAAACGGCGATTGATGACATCCAACAGATCAGCCCGCCGGATATTGGTTCGGATCAATCAGAGTATGCCCGTATTGTTACAGCCTACAAAATGGGGTTTGATGAACGTCTGGTGGTTATTTTGACGCTACTGCCGCATCTGCAACCGCATGTGCTCGATACTTTTTTGCTGAATAATAAAGATACAGCGCGTGGGTATACTGAATTTGGTGGTTGGAAAGGTAAAAATCATAGTGGTTTTTTGCCAACGGGTGAAACGGCTGTTTTTATTTTGGCCGGTAGTGATCTGGCCAGGCGGTTTCAAGTCACGCGTCTATTTCATGCCGACCATTTTTTTTCCAAACAAGGTATTCTTAATATTGAGCATGCAGCCAATGGGGAGCCATTTTTAAGTGCCATGTTGATGATGACCGCCGAGTATCTTAACCAATTTACCATCGGTAAACGTGATAAGCCGGATTATGGGGTTAATTTTCCGGCGAAATTGATTACCACAACACTCGATTGGGACGACCTGGTTTTGAATCCGGATGTGATGGAGGAAATAGATAATATCAATGCCTGGTTACAACATTCAGACACAATTCTAAAACAATGGGGTTTGGGTAAGCATATTAAGCCGGGTTATCGTGCTTTGTTTTATGGCCCGCCGGGTACCGGCAAAACTTTGACGGCCACGCTGATCGGTAAAACATTCGGCAATGATGTCTATCGAATTGATTTGTCGATGGTGGTGTCCAAATATATTGGGGAAACGGAAAAGAATCTGGCCAATGTTTTCGATCAGGCGATGAACAAAAATTGGATTCTGTTTTTTGACGAGGCCGATGCATTGTTCGGTAAAAGAACGCAAGCGAGTAACTCCAATGACCGCCATGCCAATCAAGAAATCTCTTATTTACTGCAACGGGTTGAAGATTATCCTGGGGTGGTGATTTTAGCCACTAACCTAAAAGGGAATATTGATGAAGCATTTGCGCGTCGCTTCCAAACTTCGGTACACTTTGCCATGCCAGATGCTGATCAACGTTTGAAACTGTGGCAAGGAATGTTTTCAGGACGCAAACAATTATCAAAAAATGTTGATTTAGTAGCAATAGCAGAAAAGTTTGAGCTTTCAGGTGGTGCGATTACTAATGCGGTGCGGTATGCTGCGTTACGTGCCATTCGCATGAAACGCGATCAAATCATACAGGATGATTTGATCAAGGGCGTGACAAAAGAATTGCTAAAAGAAGGGCGGACGCTGTGAATGATGTGATGATAAAAATTATCCTATTGGTTGTCTTAATCGTTGGTTGTGGCGGTGTTTCTGGTGTATTCGCTACTGAAGAAAACTATGACCGATTAATTAAACGCGATGCATTTAGGCATTTAGATCGTCCGGCCGTTGGTCGCTTGCAACAGAATCTGGCGCTTATTTATCAACAGGACTTAAACTGGAACAGGGATAAACGCTTGAGCCAGCGACCTTTGACTGATGGCGTGATGGGGCCGGTGACATTGTTCTGGTTGCAACAATTTGTGACTGATTTCAAGATCGAGCCAGTTGGCGATTATGTCAATCAAGTTAATATCCGGTTGGAGCGTATCGCTTCGTTTGCCAGCATGTTCCCTGAAGAAACCAAGGTGCTATTAAGTGCGGACTTTGCGCATTGGAATGATCTCCAGCTTGATATTCAACGAGAGAGCTATTACAACATCCGGCGTAGCGGGTCGGAGCAAGAACTGTTGGATCTGGTGTATCGATATTTGCAGAAAGATAATATTAAATCCAGTGTATGGCCCAATGCGGATGAATTAACTATTCATTATTATCAGTTGGATGTGGAAGACTTCAAAATATTGCAGAGCCGGGATTCAATTACACAGGAACTTGCGAAGTTAGAGAACAAACGCTACGACAATGTGGCCTTATTGGCTGCAGATGTTGAAGCGGCACTGCCGGATTTCCCAAAAAAAATAAAACGGTTATTACCGTTTATTCAGCAATATTATGCCCAATCTGATTTGGTGGTGACCCTCGAATTTATCACTGCTTTCACCAAAAAGGTGGTCGGTGATCCGCTGGTCACTTCATTAAACCCAATGCTTTCCGAACTATTAGAACAGGAATTAACAGGGATCGCCTATCCAGATGGAAACCTGTTTGATAAGGCGGCTCAGGCAAGAATTCGTGCTGCGCTAGGCGCTTGTTCCCCCACTCAAGAACACAATCGATATGTACTGAGTCTACGGTTTAATGATGAGGACTTTGAACAATTGGGTAAGACCTTGTTGTTAGGACCAAATTATCATG
Organism: Nitrosomonas sp.; assembly: GCA_021774195.1. Classification (GTDB taxonomy): domain Bacteria; phylum Pseudomonadota; class Gammaproteobacteria; order Burkholderiales; family Nitrosomonadaceae; genus Nitrosomonas. The sequence goes on from JAJFJJ010000105.1 coordinate 29,376, forward strand.
GTATGCCAGATATTCGCCAGCAGCTGATAGATATCGGAAAATTGCGTTCGAAGAAAAAAGTGGAATGTGAGCCATCCGATATTAATACGGTGAAAAAGTTTGTTGCAGATCTGTATGACAATAACGTGCAACCGTCACTTGCGCTGTTATATCAAAAAACGCCTGAGTATCAACCGAACGCTCCGATTCAATGGGACGGGGATGGTTGTGGCTGTGTGCTGGATCAACTGTCTGGCACGGTGTACGGCTTTTATCCGTTCTGGTTAGCCAATGAAGGGCAAGAACAACGTGTTGATTTTAGCGTGTTGTCTAGGGTGGCGTATTATGGTCTTGCTTTTGATAACAAAGGCAATATTCTGCAAGCCAATAATCAACAAAATAAAACATCGCTTTTGATAGAGGATGGTTTTATTCGTAGCGAACTGAATGATTTTATTCATGTGGCGCATAAACATAACACGAGAGTCGACTGGGTCATTCAAAACAACAAACAATTTTGGGATGACTGGCAAGGACAGGCATTTGGTGCCAGGGCAGCAGTGTTTGATTCGTTAGCGGGCAATATTACTCGGATGTTGGCTAATCAACTGACGGACGGTGTATCGCAATTAGAGCAATTGCTGGCCGTCGGGCTGTCTCCATTGCCAACGCAAGGCAATGGCGTGACGCTTTATTTCGAGGATTATCCGAATGATCAAGAGTCTGCCGAGTTGCTTAACAGATTGATTAATAATTTGAGAGATCGATTGAATGCAATTGAAGGCGAGCATTTTATTAACATTATGCTTCCCCAATCAGCGATTGGAACAGATGGATTCTTTCGCTACGATAATTTGATTACGCATATTCAGACGCCTAATGGCAACGACGAGAGTACTTTATTTGGTAGCAATCAATCCGAGCAAAATACCAAGGTAAAAATCCTGGTATTAATCGAGGAACCCACGACTGACAGCAAAAAGGAATTACGCTCAAATGTTGAAAATGGGGGCCTGAATGGTGAAAAAAGGCGGCTTTTATTAAGAAACATCATTCCAGTGATCACTTTTGATCAGAAAAACTGGGAACAGCTTGAAGATGACTTGGCCTATTTTAAAGATAACTTTGGCGGTGTCGGATTCTGGCCGTTGGCGATTGAGCCTGCGGTGCTGATTGATGACAGTGCAACGGGTGGAGATAATGAAAATGGCGAAGCCACTCAAAGCCCATTGCCTGAAATAACAAAATCGGTCAGCAGTTATCTTGTTCAATTTTTTCAGGCAGAAGAACGGTTGGGTCAGCCGGACGAATGGCACGACAAAATAATTTGCGAGAATCGTGCAATGTTTCGTGTGGCACTGAGTTTGTTGACCCTGCTGTCATTATTCCTGCTTTGGTATTACTTTAGGTCTTGCTGTGCGCAGGCCAAAGCGCACAAATGGTTTGTGCCGGGGATGGTAATCACGATCCTATTAACCTTGATTACCGCATTGCTCTTGTTGTTGTACGACCCGGTGCTGGAAAAACTCTCAAAAGGCAATCTTCCACTAATCGCTGTTTTGATTGTCGGCGCGTTAATTTGGTTTATTAGTTATCAGCGCCGTAAAAAACTGGCCAAGAAACCGATCCGACCCAGGATCTTTGCCACTCAAAAATCAGCTTAATCAAGACTCAGCCATGGACTTGATTGAAAAAGCGACTGTGATGCACTACCACCGTCACCGGATGGCAGAATTTCAAGCTGGAACAGTTAAAGCGCTTGGCTGGCGAGGGGAAAAGAGTCAACTGGCACGCTATCAACAGTTGATCAAGGTGGGAGATTTAAACGGAAAAAGTATTCTGGATCTGGGCTGTGGTTACGGCGATTTCAAAGCATTTCTGGATCAGCGCTTTGCTGATTTTGATTACATCGGCATTGATCAAATGCCGGAATTTATTGCCGAAGCCAAGCAACGCTATAAAGGATGCGGGCAAACACAGTTTTATCAAGCCGATTTCAGCACGGCGGAATTGCCGCAAGTGGACTATGTGTTTGCCAGCGGCGCATTAGGTTATCGTAGCAAAAATGAACAGTTCTATAGCGAAATGATTAATAAATGGTACTATTGTTCCAAAATATCTTTTGCATTTAACATGCTGGACAAAAAATATTTTCCGTCGCATGATTTGCTGGTGGGCCATGATCGGGAAGCGATTTTAGCCTTTTGCCGCACGCTAACCCCACGGGTTGAATGCTTCGATGGTTATTTGGAAGATGACTTTACGGTATTCATGGTTCGCGATAGCATGAAAAAACCACAGAAAAACGGAGGATAGCATGAAGCAATCTTTACCTATTGAATCAGAGCGACAAAACAACAACCGCTCGCACCTCGCCGTAAGCAATGCTTCTCTCGTCAGTCAGGCCTTTGTTGATAACCGTGAATCAACGGCAATTCAGCGACAATTAATGGCCAAAATGGCCAATTCTCCGCAAGCTATCGCGCAACGCAAACTCAGCGAACAAATCAACAACAGCCCACAAATGTTGGCGCAACAACAGCTAATCGTCAAGATGTCCGGTAGTGCAGTGCAACGCGTGGAAGGTGAAGAAGAACTCATGCAAGGCAAGTTCAAAACCATTCAGCGAGTAGAGGACGAAGAATTATTGCAGGGAAAGTTTAGTGTAGTTCAGCGTGTCGAAGAAGAGGAATTGATGCAGGGCAAATTTGCACCTATTCAGCGTGTGGATGAAGAAGAGCTCATGCAAGGAAGGTTCGACATGGTTCAGCGTGAACAAGCACCGACTGAAAAAGCCAATAACACGGGACTGCCAGATAACCTGAAACAAGGCATTGAAAACCTTTCCGGGATGTCAATGGACAATGTTAAAGTGCACTACAACTCGTCAAAACCCACGCAATTGAATGCCCTGGCTTATGCGCAAGGGACAGACATTCATGTGGGTGCGGGACAAGAAAAACACTTGCCGCATGAAGCATGGCATGTCGTGCAGCAAGCGCAAGGACGAGTGAAACCCACCATGCAAATGAAAGACGGCGTGCCGGTGAATGATGATCAGGCGTTGGAGCAGGAGGCGGACGTGATGGGGGCGAAGGCGATGGCTGGGGTTGTGCAGGCGATGATGGTAGAATCTGTGGTCCAACGTGCAGTAAGTAGTAGTATGGCAAGAAATATGCAGCAATCTTTGGCCCGTGTTTATGGCGGTCCAGCTACACGTTATCAGATTAACCGAGCCTCGGGTACCACTTTTCCCGATGGCCCTCCAAATCACACCACGGGACACCATGGGGTCCTGGTAACAGATACCGTAACCGGTACGGTTTACAATTGTGATTTTCACCAGAACGGGAGATATTACACAAGAGGTTGAAGAGCCTGTACGTGGTGAGAGCGCGGTTGGGTGGATAAGCCTGCGCCATCCACCGTATGGTGAAACGTAACAAGCGTTCATTATTTTAATTCGCAGCAACTGATCAAATTCTCAACTAAGCGATTCAACCTAAAAAAGGGCTCGTACATGAAACAAGCAACTTGGTGGTGGTTATCTTCTGTCGTATCGACTGTTTTGGTTATTGTACTGATTAGTATGTGGGTGGAAATGAATAATTATGACGTAGAGCCCACACAATTAGAGAATGCGCAGGCTGCGGAAGATTATCTTAAAGCCAACTGGGAAGATCGATTAAGTAGCTCAACGACGGCCATAGAGCCCACCACCAAAGTCAAAACGGGCATTTTCATTCAATCCTTACAGTTTTTTAATGCCTCTGAAGTTAATCTGTCTGGGTATATCTGGCAACGTTATCAAGATGGCGTGCATGATGAACTCAAGCCCGCCAAAGGCGAAGTGGGGTTTGTTTTGCCTGAACAAGTGAATACAGGCAATGACATAGAGCCGCGTGAAGTGTATCGCGACCGTGAGGGGAACGAGGAAGTGATCGGCTGGTATTTTGAAGCGACCTTGCGCCAGCCGTTTGATTATGTGGATTACCCGTTTGACCACAAAACGGTTTGGGTGCGCATGTGGCCTAAGGAATTTTCCAAAAATATCGTCCTGGTGCCGGATTTCGATGCCTATAAATCCACAGGTTTGAATGATGTTTTTGGCATCGAAAAGGATATCGTGCTCGGCACATGGGTGCGCCAGAATACCTTTTTTGACTATAAGTTAAAGAGTTATGACACTAACTTCGGGTTGTCTCATTACATCGGTCAAGACAATTTTCCGGAACTGTACTACAACTTCGTGATCAAACGCAAGTTCGAGAACGCATTCATCGTCTATTTGCTGCCCCTTTTCCTGGTTGCCTCGTTGCTGTTCTCCGCGCTGCTAACGGTTAGTTCCAACGATAAACTATCCAGCCGGTTTGGTTTTAGCGTCTCTGGTTTTATTGGTGCCTGCTCAGCGCTATTCTTTGTAGTGATGTTGGCGCATATTCAACTGCGCGAACAATTTCCAGGCTCGCCCACGGTCTATATTGAATATTTTTATATCTTAATGTACGCGCTACTTGTCGCCGCTACGGCCAACACCTATTTGTTTTCCATCAATTCCGGGAAATGGCTTAAACTCATTCATTACAACGACAATATCATTGCCAAGGTGGCCTATTGGCCTGTTGTTTTGAGCAGCTTAATTTTCATTACCTGGATGTTTTTGTGATCGGCAGGCGTAAAGAAACTGTGGGCATGGTTTTGATCCTGACTCAGTGCTGTCCGTTCTATTTTTGGTCGTGCCCTCAACAGTAATCATTCGACTCTCAAGGAGAGGAATTAATGAAAACCCCCGCCGACAAATCACCTGAACCCCAGCGCCAAGCGGCTGCTCATCAAGCGCCTCAGCAGCAGGATAATACCGATGCTGAATTGCAGTTTATCGACAACCGCGCGGAAACAGCCAACTTACGGCAATTGCAAGCAGCAGCCGACAATAGTCCACAGGCACAAGGGCTATCTCAATTAAGCGCCATGATGACTAATAGTCCCCGCAGCGGGGCGATGCAGTCGTTACAAGCGATGGTTGATAATAGTCCGCGCCGGGCGTCTATGGTGTCTCAAGCTGTGTCGGGTGATGCGTTGGTGCAGCGGGTTGAGGATGAAGAAGTGTTGCAGGGGGAGTTTGCTGCTGAATCTCCGGCGCAGTTGGCGCAGCCGCCGGAAGATAAACCGAATAACACCGGGCTGCCGGATAATCTTAAGGTGGGTGTTGAATCCTTGTCGGGTCTGTCGCTGGATAATGTGAAGGTACATTACAACTCATCAAAGCCTGCGCAATTGAATGCGCATGCTTATGCGCAGGGGACGGATATTCATCTGGGGCCGGGGCAGGAGCAGCATTTGCCGCATGAGGCTTGGCATGTGGTGCAACAGGCGCAGGGTAGGGTTAGGCCTACTGTGCAGATGAAGGATGGGGTTTCTGTTAATGATGATCGGGGGTTGGAGGCTGAGGCGGATTTGATGGGGGCGAGGGCAGTTTCTGCTGGGGGGGTGAAGGAGAAGAGTGCGTCAATCGAGTCTGACCCTATTGGTTTTAATGTTAATGACGACAAGGGCTTGGAGAAGGAAGCGGATATAATAGGTACAGAATCCATGCAAATGCGCCGCTCAGAGAAAAGTGCGTTCGAATTCCCTACCCTTTCCACTCATATAGAAGCTCCAATAAGGCAACCACTGAAAAGCCCAGTCCAACGCACTCTTCATGGTCATGTTGATGCTGCGGGACATAGACATGACTTTGAAACATATATTCTTGGATACTTAAATGCTTATATTGCAAATAATATTGTGATTGGAGCGCCAGTAGCCCCTGCCCATGGAGCCCAACCTGCTGTCATAGTAGGTATTCCAACATGGTTGGGCGCCATTCGAGCAGCACGCATCCTGGACACCCGCCACCCAAGGCAGGCAGCAAATCTTGATCCTCAGTACGGGCACCCAAGTACCCTACTTAACCCCATACCAGGAGGGGTTGCTGTACCGGGAGTAGGTGGAGGTACCCGACTGAACGAGATGAATGCTATTCGTAACTTTGTTATTTTTGCTTCAGGACATGCTGGTGCTGGGGCAGGAGTTAATGCCGCTGGTCAACAAAATAGCGTCATCAATTGGGGCGGTTTACATAATGGTTTCGGAACAAAAGTAGAAGCCACTTTGTTGCCAGGAGGTCAGCCTAAAGGATCTGAGCCATCTCTCTTAGGAGGTCATGCAGCTTGGAACAATTTAGGACGTCGCAAACGAGCTGATGGTACCCAACTATATGCGGCTGGTCATTTACTTCATGACCGCTTGGGTGGGCCTGGACTGGACTACAATTTGACGCCACTCACAAACGCCACTAACGGAGGTTTTGGGGCAAACAATGCCAACTTAGCACATCGCCAGGAAGTCGAGGGGGCTTTACTAGATGCCTATAATGATATGCATGCAGGGGCCCGCAATATCACGCAAGTGAACTATATGGTCATCGCGAACTATACTCGCGGTGCCCGTCCAGAAACCGCTATTGTCCAGGCTATTGCCAACACTTACAGCGCACGAATCAACGGACATGTAGGCGTCGTAGCTCCAACCCATGCTCAGGTCATGGCTGGCATGGTTGCAGCTTTAGTAGGGATTATTCCAGCACCAGCGAATCATCTCAATGACGCCATGGCGGCTATTGCGGCCATTTATCCTCCTGGAGTAGCAGCAACAAATAACACCCCAGCCGTACTGGTTTGGGGTCAATTGAATTTGAATGCAACTTTATGGCAATTGGAAGACCAACGTGTTCCTCTTCAACTAGACATCCGATATAATTGGATTGAAAATGGCATTGCAAAGGCCGTCCGCAATCGCACCATTGCCAATGACTTGCCAGATTCTGTTCGTGCTCCCATAGGCTAATAAATTAATGAGATGTAAGTAAATGACAAACAACCTGAAAAATGCCGAACAAAGAATTAAAACCGCTATCGATAGCAATGCCACAGCATTGGATTTATCATTGTTAAATCTAGAAGAAATACCAGAACTCGTTTTTGAAATAACCACCCTACAAACCCTGTTTCTACAATATAATAGCTTGCAAGTAATTCCAGATTCAATTGCCAACCTAAAAGCACTGATGACATTAGATGTCAGTGGCAATTCTATAAATACAATCTCTTCCGCAATTGCATCTCTACCCAAATTGTATGGGCTTGTGTTGAGTCATAACAAACTCACAACAATTCCAGATATCATCACACAAATACCCTCTCTGAGTTTGCTTTATCTCGATATTAACCATATTCAGCATTTACCAACCAAATTCGCGCAGCTTTCACAAATGCGCTATCTCCTGTTGGGAGGCAATACCCTCCAAAATTTTCCCGAAGTGTTACTTAACTTAATCCAACTTTATCAACTGGACTTAAGCGGAAATCGACTAGCCAACATTCCCGCACAAATTTCCTACCTGAAGGAGTTGCGTATTCTGGATTTAAGTGGTAACAACATTCAACAGTTACCGTCGACCTTAGCAAAACTCACAAACCTGGAGAGACTACACCTAAATAACAATCATCTTATGCAGGTCCCGGAAGTACTCACCCAGTTACCACAGATAAAGTGGCTGGATATTAGTAATAACGATCTCCAAGCGCTCCCCCAATCGTTCACCAACCTTGTGCAGCTTGATTATCTCAACCTCAGAGAGAATCAGTTTGAGAATATTCCGAGTGATGTTTATCAAAAAAAACCGGATGAACTTATAAAATACATCTGTGGATAGGAGTCAATGGGTAAAAGATCAAAGGATCAATGGGGTCAGACTGCACGCCGTTACCGGCAATTTATCTAGCGGGTTAAAGTCCCGTCCGGGGAATTGCTCATTCACCCTGGTAGTACTGCGGAGCAGTATTTGAGTAATCGAATGCTGTAAGTTCCGCGAAGGCAAAGCTACAGGCCGCAACGTAAGTGAATCTTTATTAGCCTCGTTAACTAATTGAGGATGTTGACTCTCTGATTTGAAGGGGAAAACTGATACTATCTGCCTGACAATGAGTGTTTCAGGTAGATCCTCCGGGGTTATAGGAGTGGCATGTAGCGGAAGATAGATTGTGCAGGACGGGAGATCCAATATGGTGGTTGCAGTGCCAACTGATTTATATAAGTGAAGAGCGAAATTAAATTGGGCTGTATTGGAAGTCTGAGGGGTTAAAAGTACCGATTGAAGATGAGCGACAACATAACGACATCTGAGGGAAGTGGCCCTGCTTTGTTCATGCTGAATTTATAGTACAGGGCGATGATGATTGCTGAAAGGCTAACAACATTAAGAAACTCGCAAGAGAGCGTCAGTGTGCTACAGAGGAAGCTATACTTTAAAGCCAAGCATCAACCCACTTTTCGATTCTACAGTCTTTATGACAAAGTTTATCGGAGCGACGTACTGCAGCGTGCTTTTGAACTTGTCAGGCAAAACCAGGGTAGCCCCGGCATTGATGGGGAAACTTTTGAAGC
>JAJFJJ010000106.1 GCA_021774195.1 Nitrosomonas sp.
AACTATTCAGCTTACCCCTATAATCCGCCATTTCGGTGTTACAAAATGATCATTTACACGTGTAAACTCACATTTTGTGCCTTGAACTGACGAATTATAGGAGCAATCTGAACAGTTACTTTGATGTACTGAATAATTACATCTTTTATTGTATTAATTCTCGCCATGAAATTCGACCACGCAAACCAGCATCTCCCTTTGCTAACGGTGTTAGTTCAAGAGGACTATTATCTCCTGGAGGGGTTACCACTATGTCCTGATCTTGGCCCAAGAGTTTTCTCCCACCGCCAACTGCAAACCCTATTTCCACACCAGCTGATAACCCATCGTCAATAGCAATGATTCGATTCCTGTTAATATCGAACGCCGGAAACGAAAGCATTCCACCGGTCAGAAAATCCACCGAATTTAGAAATCCTCTACCACCGAAGTCACAAGGTGAGGTCGAAGGGATAATAGTGACAAACGTAAACATGCCGCCTTCCAGAATAGACACACCTGTTATCCTTTCTCCACTAACGGGCAAATCAAAATACCAACCTTTAATGGTGGCAGAATAAGATACTGGAAGCTGAGTAACGGTTCTGACTGTATCACCCGTCATGGTTTGTTGAACCAAATCAGTTATTGTGACTGTCGCTATAGTATTGTGATCCCAAATACCATACATGGTCTGCGCATTGGTATCTGTCGTATCCCCCGTTTCAAGATATTTTCCTGTACCAAACAGAATCAGTTGACCGCCGTCTGGATGAGAACTCACTACCGGTGGGGAGATAATAGGTTTGTTAGTACCCGATACAAATAACGGCAAACCACCGATTGCCATATTCCAACTAGCAGGTGAACTAGAACTTACGTCAAACTTCCATAAATTGCCTTTGATATCACCCGCATAGATTGTATCAACCAAGCCATTCCCGCTGGCATCGAATGGCATCGGTGTGGAAAGACCATTACCCGTACCTGCATCAGCAACCAGTTTGATATAATCAGTGCCTAGCGTCCAAACACCGTCTTCACCCCCTGTAATAAACAGTATGTAAAGTACCGCCTTGCCGCCAGTGCTGTTATAACCATTCCCGACAATGACAGCCCATTGGTTATTTTCCATTTTCACAATTTGGCTGGCTTGACCGGTAAAGGGATTGATGGGTGAAAGGTTATAACTGTATCCCATGTCAACATCATCCGCATCAGTAAACTCCCACAGTAATAAACTGGCTGCATTAGCGACAGAAAAAACCGGTGCAGACTGTGCCCCGTCCGCAGGGTTTGTAACATCCAAGGCATAATAGCCTTGACCACCACCATTAAGACCGCCTACCAATACACTTCTCCAACGGGGAGTCGTGCCAGTATAGGCATCAGCTACCATAGGGGAACCATCTACTAAATAACGATGATCAGAATTATAATCTTTGTCACTCAATCTATTCAGGTTCGCATGAACTGGGCTAGGAATATAAGCAATTAATTCCTTACCCTCATCGGCCGCAGTGCAACCAGCCGTAACACCCTCAACACAGGCATTAAAACCATGCAAAACACCATCATTTGAACCCACATAAACAACCGGCGTTCGGTCCTTATAGCTGGTCCGGAATGCTGCGTAACCAGCATGATCCACATCAGAGTATCCTGCATTCGGCCTTCCAACATAAAAAGGCCCTGAATTAACAATATCGCCTAATTTTGTGGTGGAGCGACTACGAAACTTATTAATCACGGTCGTACTGGCGCAAGAAAATGTACCTCCAGCTCCCTCATTAACCGCTCCTCCACGCAAATAGGCAACACGCTCTAAGCCACAGTTATCGATTGTACCGTCGACATCTTTATCTAATAATGCCTTTTGTGCAGTTGTCAGATTTGCATATTCAAATGCCACCCCATCACTACTGCCCTTAGTAATCATGACACGCGATGCTGGTGCAATTGTTCCCGGGGCCAATGAAACGGTACCACCATCCCATTCCGTAGCACCTAAAATGGCATTAGAATTAATGGGAATCGACAATAACTGGCCACTCCAATCACCACTATTAAATTTAGCCTGATATAAGCGGCCATCGGCAATTAATGAATTCGAATTAGCGGCCACAGCAGAAGCTGAACCTGTACGCGCAACAATACTTGTCAATGCACTTGACAAGGCATTCGCAAATACAGTTGGGTCTGCAGCACTAAAGAAATCTCCACGGCTATTAACGGCAGCATGCCAAAGATCATCTATTTTCGCCGAATTACTCGTGGCAGGGTCAGGCCAAGCATCTGTTCCAGATGGCAACTCTGTAAGCGTTCCAGTAACACCAAGACCTACCGTAAAATTAACCACATGTTGCCAGAAAGCCGGGTCTTCGGAGTTGGTTGGCACTTTGTTTAATAGATCAGTACGTAAATCATTCTTCCAGTAATACATGGCAACATCAGCCAGTGTATCGCTGAAGGCATCAGAATAGGGTAATTCAGGTGTATAGGTGTAGGATGAAGGTACCGCTGGAGAAGAATTGTTGGTAATACTGCTACCAGCAGTATTGTCTGAATTTCCTACGCTGGGAGAAGACCCATTCCAAAAACCATCCGTCATCAGAATATTATAATTTTGTCGGCATTCGTGTTGTGTACCACCGCTCGTACCTGGCGTTTCGCCCCACGGACCTTCGTCATCTGTTCGTTTAAAGTATTCACCGACGCTTTTGATTGCACCACGTAGTGGTGTACCGGAAGTTGGAATAGCGTGTTCGTAAAGATTGTCAAAGAAATCTTCTCTGTCTGTACCAGTAAATTGTCGCACGCCATTTTTTACCACACTTGTTGATGTACCATCTACCGTCGAGCTGCTCTTATTGATCGCGGCAAAACCAACCCGCATGGTATTGCCCTGCGCAGCAAACGCCCTACCTATTCCAGCACGAGCTAATAATATTCGAGAACGATAATAGGTATACCAATTGGCAAAGTTTTGAATTTCTTCATCATAGGTACAAACACCTGCAGTACAGTCGGTCCGACTACTACGACCATGCCCACTATAGGTCGTAGTCCCGGAACGAATTTCTTGTTTGCTATAGTCATCCCAGTCCCACTCATCACCACCATTAAAATAGAAATAGACTGATGGATAAAACGTTCGAGACGCAGTTGAATAGCCACACCCTGAGAACGATCCATTATTACAGCTATCCCACCCGGCACTCTGCGTATTATTAACAGTCAGGTTGCGCGATCCTGCACTGATCTTCACTGGATTATGATAAGCAGCTGTTGGTACTGCATTGGGCATCAAGCTGCCATCCGAATTAGACCAGGGCTGATAAGTGACTGCTGGATTATAATAAATTGGATTTGTTTGTGCTGAACGCGTTCTCGCACTATAGGAATACCCATCGACAAAAGTTGGCACATAACTACTATAATCAGACCCACTATTGTAAACAGCTGAAGCCCTAGGAAACATGAAATAGGAATAAATTGAATTATCCGGCATGATTTCCCAATGCATCGAGCCAGAATCATCTAACGTAAACATCACATTGGGTGAAATATTTCCACCCAGAAAAAGTGGGCTGTCGGATAGCGGTTGTAGGGCATAAGACTGACCAACTAGAATAAATGGTAAACACACCAGATATTTTAAAACCACCGAACGTATTAAATTCTTTTTCATGATTTCAATATCCTCTTCACATAGCGCATGATTAAGGTCTGAATATTTCTTGTAATAGAACCACAGTACCGGGGTGAGCACCTTGTGCACGTACTGTAATGCGGTAGTAGTAACGCACACTATCACCTGGTGGAGTTTTTAGAATACCTTCGATTAGATAAGTCGGCGCTGCTAAAATATTCGCTGGTAAAGCTGGCGCAATATACGATATGCCATTGGTATTAAAAGTAGTTCCCGCCGTATAGCTTAAGGAACAATCTGGTGTACAGTAAGTTATCCACGCAGGAGTACTGGGCGCGGCTGCCCCTGCACCGTAATAACAAAACCCTGCAGTACATACATCATCAAAACTAGTCACACCATCAATCGAGCTTGGCACAGTAGTGGCGGGATCATTATCGCGGATATGCTGTTCAGCATAGCGTAAAGCCATTTCTGCTGCCTGTAACGCAAGATTACGATCACGCAAATTTCCTGCCATACGTTCTTCCAAAGTCGCTGTCTGCATAGCAGTAACACCCAACAATGTAAGAACCACCAAAAAAATCAAAGCAGTGACAAATACAACACCATGTTGTTTTTGTGGCGAAGGAAAGTAGATTTTCATGGCAGAATATTCACTCGATTACGCAAATTAAATATCTCTGTGAAAGCACGTCTTAATCGTCTATCAGCAGGAACGGCCACAGCCGCCCCATTACAATCAAAATAAGTAGCTGTTTCGGAAACGACAACATTTGTTTTTTCCGAACGAACCAGCACACAAACACGGGCAGTAACAACTTGCGTCCAATCCGCTGGCGATGCGACATACTGATTTGCCGACTGGTCAACAGTCGTATCAATTCCATAAAGAATTTGTAAATCTTCTATGTTTTCCACTAAAACTGAACCAACAGGAGATGCTCCTGGTGCAGCCGGTATTGCTGCAATATCACCGGCACATCGCAATTGTGTATTTGCCGTATCCAAATTAAAATGGGCTTGGATGATGTTATTTCCTGCTGTCACATCTGCGTCTGTCACTTGCGTTCCAAAAGTACATTCCCGATCTCCAACTGCGCCATCATATTGTAAAGTGATCGTGTCAGCAGCCCCTGAGGCACCGTCCGCCCCATTTATTGCAATACCTGAGAAAGCAACTTTTGTTCCTGTAAAAGGGATTTCCACATGGCCCGACTGCTTGATATTGCGCCCGATAATCTCCAGTGCAAAACGACCGCTCTCTTGAATGCGGGCATTATCTTCCTGCATGCGAAACGCCTGGCGACTACTGGTAAAAACCGTACCGACAACCAGCAATAGAACTAAACCAATTGTCAAAGCGATCATTAATTCCACTAAACTTAAACCCTTATTGGCATTAGACACCCATTTTTTCGTTCTGGTTTTTAACCTAAACCGACTGAGTTTCATGGTGAGAACCTTGTCAAGAAACAACGTGTGTCAGCAGGCGTTCCCCCAGGACATAGCGGATCAGTTGCGCCAACCATTTCTTTTTCGGTCCACATCAATGTAATGACAAAACCCGCTGTCAAATCACCAACCACTGTTCCCGCCCCACTTGGTAATGCTCGAGAATTAGCTGTATTCCACTGCGCATGGTCATAAGCTGCCATCTGCGCCGCGCTGCATTCTGAGGCCACACAATCGTTGCTTGTTGGAATATTCGCTGTAATCGCATCGTAACTTCCAGCGCGCACACCAACAAGATTTGCACGCATGCGATCCGCCATATCCAGTGTTTGTTGAGTGGCAATTGAGCGATATTGTGCAACGGCATTGCTCTGCATTCCCGTAGTAATCAAAGCGGCCATGCCCAGCAAACCGAGTGAGAGAACTAAGACTGTTATCAATATTTCCACCATGCTAAACCCATTCTGATTTCTAAGTATTCTAAAGTTGGGTCTATAAATTATGGGCATGTACCGCCTCCTGTCTCTATACGCAAGCGGCCCTGATTATTCAGAATCAAACGTTTTGAATAAGCAGCGCCACGACTATCGCACAAAGAAAAAGTACTATTAAACCCAAGCGCAAAACCACTTGCCGAATACGTCACACGAGTTCTCACAGATGTCAGTGTATTACCACCCACTAAGGTAGAACCAACCTGAATGATTCGTTCTCCGGTGTCCACAACACCATCACTATCAGGGTCTGCAAATATTAGCCAACCATTTGACCAGACTGTTCCTCCGGTGCAACTCGTACCATTGGTACTTGGACAAATAGTGGTTGGACTGCTGCTTTTAACAGACTCACTTTTGGCTAAAGTCATCGCCGAATAAAAATTATTACTCTGCGCTGTCAATCGGCTATCCTGAATGAATACTTGGTAACTTGGTACTGCTACAGCTAACAAGATAGCTGCCACACTCAAGGTGATCATTAGCTCAACTAGTGTAAAACCATGTTGTATTAAGGCTTGATTCTTTCTCATACTAAAATTCCAGTAATCTTTTGCTGCTTAAGAACTTAACCGGCTAGTTACAGCCACTCTTGCTTAAACGACTGAATTTTTTTTGGCTTTAATCAACAAATAGATGATTTGATACCTATTCCAACACAAATAAATCAGAACCTTACAAACAGATACGATTATTCTTTTAGTAATTTGCAACTTTGAACCATTCTTAACCTTAAGATTGAAAAATAGTGGCTTATTTCCATTATCATCTATTTAAAAGGCGCATTTTTCCTATACCGTTAGAACTTGTATAAGGTGCCTCAAAAAATTCAGAATTTACTTTATCCGCTACCGATTCATCACTGAAATCAACGCACCAAATGCCGGCCAGCAGCATTTTGAACAACAACCCAGAATAAACTAAATAACTCGTTACATCAGATGCAAGTGAATAATGTTGGATTCATAATGATCGATTCAACCAACTGATTAATAATATCACACTCGGTCCAAAATGCCGTTTGCCATGCAAAGGCTTCTTTTCTTTTTTCTCCAATATTCTGAAATTCCGTGGTTGCAGCGTATAATTGCTTTAATAATTAAATACCCACGATTGGCTAACAATTGAAACCAGAAATCACAAAATAAATCAGAACATGACCCAAGAAAATCAACCAGAACTGCCTCAGGATGAGAATCAAATTATTGCTGAACGTCGCGCCAAGCTAACTGAATTAAGAAAAACATGTAATGCATTTCCCAACAATTTTCGTCGAGAAAACTTATCTTTCTCATTACATCAACAATATGACGAGCTAACTAAAGAGCAACTGGAAGAAAATAAAATCGCTGTGAGCGTTGCAGGGAGAATGGTTTTAAAACGTGTCATGGGCAAGGCAAGTTTTGCCACAATTCAGGACATGAGTGGACGAATTCAGCTTTATATTTCCAATGATCTTACTGGTGAAGACAAGCATACTCTATTCAAACACTATGACTTAGGTGATATTCTCGGTGCACAGGGAACATTATTTAAAACCAAAACCGGCGAACTCTCCATCCGCGTTACCGAATTACAGCTTCTTACCAAATCCCTTCGACCCCTACCAGAAAAGTTCCACGGCTTAACCGATCAAGAACAGAAGTATCGACAACGTTATTTGGATTTAATTACCAATGAAGATACGCGTAATGTTTTCATTACACGCTCAAAAATCATCCAATCCATACGTGAATTTTTTGTTGCACGTGACTATCTCGAAGTTGAAACACCAATGATGCATTCGATCCCCGGCGGCGCAACAGCAAGGCCTTTTTCGACACATCATAATGCATTAGATATGCCCTTATTTTTGCGCATCGCACCGGAGCTCTATCTTAAACGTCTAGTTGTCGGTGGCATGGAAAAGGTATTTGAAATTAACAGAAACTTCAGAAACGAAGGGATCTCTACACGGCATAACCCAGAATTCACTATGCTGGAGTTCTATGAAGCCTACCAGGACTTCAACTATCTAATGGATTTTACCGAGCAAATGTTACGAGAGGTTGCCGAAAAAACGCTTGGCACCGCAAAATTAATCTATCAAGAACGTGAAATTGATCTAACAAAACCGTTTATGCGCCTGACGATCACTCAGGCCATCCAAAAGTTTCACACAGAATACACGGATGAGCAGTTAAACGACCGAGACTTTCTAATTAACAAATTGAAATCACTGGGTATTCATTACAACCCTCATGATGGTATTGGTGGCTTACAATTATCGCTATTTGACGAAACAACAGAACATTTACTGTTTGAACCCACTTTCATCGTGGATTACCCGGCTGAGGTATCACCACTAGCCCGACGAAATGACGTCAACAATGAAATTACCGATCGTTTTGAACTCTACATCGCTGGTCGTGAAATCGCCAATGGTTTTTCTGAACTGAATGATCCGGAAGACCAGGCAGCCCGCTTTAAAGAGCAAGTCAAAGCTAAGGACGCCGGTGATGCAGAAGCCATGCACTATGATGCAGATTACATTCGCGCATTAGAGTACGGTCTACCGCCCACAGCCGGTGAAGGGATTGGGATTGATCGACTCGTCATGTTGTTTACTGACAGCCCCAGCATTCGGGATGTCATTTTATTCCCTCAGCTACGACGCGAGGATTAAAAAAACAATCGGCCTCACAAGATTAATACTCCGTCTACTTTATATTGGCGGAGTATTAGCGCAAACTAATGATCGGCCAATCATTTTCTTCAGCATGCGCTTTTAATGTTGAGTCTGGGTCTACTGCAACGGGGTGCGTTACTTTTCCGAGCAAAGGCAGGTCATTGAGCGAATCACTATAAAACCAGCTTTGCAGGAAAGACATCCAAGTTAGATTATTCACATCCAACCAATTTTCCAGTCGTTCAATTTTCCCCTCTCTAAAACACGGCGTTCCTTTAACCTGACCGGTAAACTCTCCTTCTTTTTCCTCGGGTTCCGTTGCAATCAAATTACTGATACCTAGGGCTTGCGCGATTGGTGTGGTCACAAAACTATTCGTCGCAGTAATAATAATACACAGGTCGCCATCCAGCATATGTTTCTCAACTAACTCTTTGGCGCCCGGGGCAATAATCGGCATAATTTTTTGACACATAAACTCACTGCGCCATACTTCCAATTGAGTCCTGGAGTGGCGTGCCAAAGGTTTGAGTTGAAAATCAAGAAACTCATGGATATCCAACGTCCCTGCTTTATATTGCTCATAAAATTCAAGATTACGCGCTTCATGTAACTCACGATCCAAAGCTTTTTGTTCAATCAGAAACTGTGCCCACTCAAAATCGCTATCTCCAGCGATTAATGTGTTATCCAAATCAAATAACGCTAAATTCATGATGCTCCCTGCAATAATTCTTTTAATAATGGAATGGTAATTCGACGCTTATGCGCCAATGAATAACGATCCAACGCATCCAGCGTTGAGATCAAAGACAACAAATCACGCTGACTATGCCGCAGTAAGTAATGACATATTTCCTGCGGCAAATTAAATCCGTTTTCTTCAGCATAACGTTTTAAAGCTTGCATTTTTTCTTCTTCGGTTAGTTCGTGAACTTGGTACACTAGCCCCCATCCCAAACGCGTCACCAAGTCCTGTCGCATGGATAGCTGTGCCGGTGCAACCGGGCCACTTGCCAAGAACACAGCATGTCTTTCATCACGCAATTGATTATAAAGATTGAATAATCGGATCTGGGCTGCGGCATCCAATTGATCCACATCATCAATTGCCACACAGTCTATCGTATTATCCAGCAGAAATTCAGGTTGCGTTTGACCAGAAAAATAAGTGGATTTCAACCCTTTTTGAGAATAAGCATTAACCATCGCATGCAACAAATGGCTTTTGCCACATCCCAAATCGCCCCACATATAAACAAAGCGTTCACGCCCCTGATCGCTCACAAGACCGATCAATATCTGCACTAACTCAGCATTGCGCCCTGGCAGGAAATTATCCAGCATCGGGCAAGCGGGTAGTTTAATATCCAATAATAGCTGCTGCATCAGCCCTTTACCCTATCACGAGTTATAGAGATTACTTTCCAAGTATTGCTGATGAATATGACGTAACCACACCAACATTACCGCACTGACCGGTAACGCCAGTAAAATCCCAAAGAAACCAAATAATTGACCAAATGCCAATAATGCAAAAATCACCATCACCGGATGTAGTCCAATACGATCTCCAACCAGCCAAGGTGTAATCACCATACCCTCCAGTAATTGCCCAATACCAAAAACCACCAATACCGGAACCACGCCACTCCATCCTTGAAACTGCATAAAAGCTGCAAATGTTGCCAAAGTGAGGCCAACAATCATACCCAAATAAGGAACAAACACCAAGATACCCGCCAGCAAACCAATTGGTAACGCAAACTCTAAACCAACCAACCACAAGCCCATGACATAGCAAACACTCATAATGAGGATTACTGCCAGTTGGCCACGTAAAAATTCAGCCAAAATTCGATCCGTCTCTCTTGCTAATTGATTAATCTGATCATGCCAATAACGTGGAATCATCTCATCAACATGCTTAATAATACGATCCCAATCACGCAACAAATAAAACAAAACCACCGGCACCAATAACAGATTCACAAAAAACTCAACCACGACCATACCACCGCTAGTCAACGATGGCAGCATTTTAGCCGCTACACCGCCAGCACTTTGCCAATGTTCCGATACTGCCTGTTTCAATGCATGTATATCAGGTTGCAAACTGACTCCCATGTGTGCTTCCAACCAAGGAATCACATGACTCCTAAACATTTCTACGTAAACTGGAATTTTATCAATCAGGCGCCCTGCCTCCTTTTCAAACAAAGGGACCATAATCAAAACTAAAGCTGCAAACACCGCCAATAACAGAAACATGACCAATACTGTCCCTATTGTGCGCGGTATCTTTTTCTCCGCCATACGAGTCACCATAGGATTGCAGATATACGCAATCACTGCGGCCAATAAAAATGGCGTCAAGATCGGACTGAGCAGATAAATTAATCCGCCAGTCACACAGGCCAGCAATAGCCACCACAAATAATGCAAATCCTTAGAAGATTGTTCGGTATTCATTAACCTGGGAGCCTATGCTAGATCGTATTCAGAATAAAATACATTAACACCATGAATAGATTACAACAGAAAAAAACGTCATGAGTATTGAGCATCACTCACTTTGCCACCTCAAAAAATGATTATTATAGTAGTAATTGAAACTTCTATTACCCCTATCGACTCAGCCTAAAGAAAATTTACTTTACCTATAATAACTCAACCATTCATCCCTGACACCAATCTAGTACTCTTTCAACTTGATATTTACGAGTTCAGCGTTCACAAGATGTTTCGTCACAAGACGCAGCACGCAGACAATGGTTGTTCCCTTAGCAAGTGCTGCAACGCAGTGACGGGACATCTTGTGATCGCCCTGCGGGTTAGCTTTTCAGCGCCGCTGGCGGTGTTAGGTCTTTTGACAAGGGAATGACCATTGTCGGCAAGACCCGCCTTGCCAGCAACACTGAAAAGCTAACTGCACCCGTAAATATCAAGTTGAAAAAGTACTAGTACTCCTTCAACTTGATATTAATCCGAACATGATAAGAAACAAAACTCTAAAGCAGAAACACACCACCATCTATTCGGTTAATTGCTACGGCAGAAAACGTGATGTATGACCTCTGACACAGCATCATGACATTTTAAAAATGCCACAAAACGCCTGGTATTAAGGATTACGCTTCCACTGCAACAATCATTTCATCACTCAGATTCTTTAACTACTTCAATAGTAATAACCGAATCAGTTTGCTTGGTGCGCCTATTGTTACTAAACAATAGACAGAAAAGGATTCTTAAAAATCATGCCAGGGTATGGCTGATGATAATTTTGGCAGCAGATCATTGAAATTAAGCTGTATAAGTAGATCGGTGCCAAATAGGTTCGGCTGATGCACCAGGTTATTTTGTTTGAGAGTTTTGAGTAATCATTTCGACCAGATAACGCCGTATATCTTATCCTCTTCGGTCAAATAAGTTACCTGATCATCAGGTTTTAATTTATACCATCAGTTTTTTGAGTTTATTTCATAGTCGAATAATTAGAGGGGCACCACTACAGGATTTGAATTTGATGTTCATCCTGAATAATGCACCAGTACGTTATATTTCCGCTTGCAAACCTTATGCTTATTGGGTTTTAGAGATTGTGATGCAAAGACAGTTTGCACCCAAAATTTCACTCACTGGTTTTTAACTTACTCTGTTTTGAATTCCAGCAACTGGTTCAATTTTCAGGTTATCAAGCGGAGCAGATTCATCTACCCCGTTTGATTTTTTGTTATCGCTCTATGCTGCCGCCTTTATTGAACCGACCGCTCCGACCATGGTTTTTTGAACGTGACTGAATCTGCTCCACAAATAATTCCGCCTGTTCAGGAGTCAGTACCGAGCCCATCTGCCGCACCATTTCTGCATGTTGTTCAATCATACGTGCAACAATATCACCCTGGTTATCTGCTAAAACAGAAAGTTGAACAGAATCATAGCTTTCTGAGATCAGCATCTCCTGTATTGCGCCATGTCCATCACTTAAGGCGTCCTGTTGCTCACGCAATTCGACTCGAAACCTGTCAGCAATAGCCCATAATTGTTGACGTTGGTCATCACTAAGACTCAATATTCTAAACTGGCGAGCTGTTCTATCAACATCACTAAATGAGCCAAAAGAGTTATTATTCTGATTCATTCCAATGAACCCACCTCCCATTGGCTGCATTGCGTGCGTTGCACTTGACAGTAGTAATGCCGTTATAAATATTGCAATAAAATACTTGGAAATTGAATGATGCAAGTTCATATTTACTCTCCTGATTAATTTTAATAGTTTCGTCTATAAGTAGTTTGAATAGAGCTAACTCTGTCCTCCCCACTTGTTACAAGTGTGCGCGAACTACCTGTAAATTCGGGTCACAAAAGAGTAAAGTTTTGTAAAGCCTAACTAGCGTGCCGAGCCCATATCAACTAAAGGCTATGAAGCAATCAGACCTTCGACTTTCGCACTTTGAAGTCGTAATAGAAACTCAGAAGAGATATTCATTGCTTTGTAGTCCACGGATAAAGGCGAGGAATAAATACCGTCAGGACAATGGCAATGACTACAGCAATTAAGAAACCGAAAAAGAACACACTCCAAGTATTCGGCTTCAGCGCGCCCAAGGTTATGATCAAGAATAACATTGGCAGATCAAGAAAGTGTGTAAATGTCGGCATATTCTCAGCTCGTGCTTTCTCTAATTCTGGCGTAAACATACCAACTAGTAATGCCTCTTGAGTCAAACGACGTAAACGCAGGAAATAAAGGCGAGTAATGGTATTTCCCTCGATGAATTCGAAAGCAAACAGGAATACCATGCCCGCAAGCCATGGAGTGGAAACAAAACTCCAGCCACCGTAAAACTCAACAATCATCCATGTGCCAGAAATAAGCAGAACAATTGCCCCCGGAATCACCACACCATCATAAAACACTGCAATATTTCGCACAGATTCTGAAAAACGAACCAACTCACGTGATTGACGAGATCTTAAATCACTTAGCCAAACACCAATTAAACCCGCGCCGATCAAGATAGAACCAGTAATATGGGCGAGTTTAAGTAGATCATAAGTCATGCTTTTAAGTCCTAATGAGATTGTAGAAAAATCCTGCTGATAACAATTTTATCAGCACACTCTCGTGTCAAATACGCTGTGAGACAACTTCAAACTTCAATTGGACAGATCAATAGTTTCTCAATGGAAGCTGCACTAAAACACACAAACCACCGCCATCACGATTGTTTGCAGACACGTGGCCACCATGTAAACGAATAGCACGCTCAGCGATAGCCAGTCCCAAGCCGTAACCGCCACTACTTCGCTCCCTGGCCTCTGACAAACGGACAAAAGGCTCAAACAGAACCGACAACTTTTCCTCTGGAATCCCTATTCCATGGTCACAAACAGATATATTAATCTGGCCTTTTTGATCAACACTATCTTGAATATTCACTTCTACAATAGTTTTTTCTACGGTGTGATGCACCGCATTGCGGATAATATTTTCTAACGCACGGCGTAACAACTCGGCGTTGGCTTCAACTATGCATGATGTCTCACCGATGAGGTGAACATGGCGATTACTGTCTGTCGCTTCAAACTCTACTGCTTCGATAATGGATTTCAGCAATTCAGTAATATCGACATAATCCTCCAGCACATCTGGCTCAAGTACCTCCAGTCTAGCCAATGTCAATACATGCCCTACCAAGTCATCTAAACGATTGGCCTCCAACTCAATCCGATCCAAATCCCTTTCTGCATTTTTACCAATTTTTTTTCGAGCCAGACCTAAAGCTACTTGGAGTCGCGCCAATGGTGAGCGGAGTTCATGAGAAACATCACTGAGCAACTGTTTCTGGGTCAAAATCAGTGTTTGTATGTGTTCAGCCATACGATCAAAGTCTCGCCCTAAATCTGCGATTTCGTCACGCCGTCGCCCCATTGCCTTGCCAACCCGAACACCAAGCTCACCCTCGGACAAGCGACGATTTGCCTCACGCAAACGACGAACAGGGCTTGCTAGATACCAAGCCAACCAAAAACAAACCAGGCCACTAAGCAGAACCGCGATGCCTAATCGAATTGAAAAAAGCCACGGGTCATGATGAAATGGTCGCATCAATCCAAAGGGCGCACCTCGTAAAGGCATGTGTGCTTTGTGCCTATCCGGCAACTGGGCCATAACCTGGTAATATTTACCGGCGGGAGAAATCACTGTGCGATCAGTCGGAGATACTGAAAGGTCGGCGCCACCTGCCTGTCCACGGCGTTGTCTTATTGTATTGAACGACTCCTCGATTACAGTCCGTCCAAGAAGTTCTCCACCCCGCCCATCAATCACGAAAATCTTCAAGCGCGAATTATCTGCTATTTCCCGTAGCAATACCTTGGCGGCAGATTCGCCACTATATTCCAGTACTGCAGCCACTGCTTCTACCTGGAGTAAAGCAAACCTAGCCAATGGGCGATCTGATAACGCTCTTTCCTGTTGAAAAAACTGTGCCATGCCCCAGGCAATGGCAAAGGTCATCAGAATCATCGTCAACCAAAACCAGAGAAAAATCTTCCAAAATAAACGACCCATTATCCTAAATTCCTCAGTTGAATGGTGTTTAGAATGCGTTGTTGTTTCTTCCAATGCGCAATGAGAAGTGAACTAGTTATTACAACGAATTGCAACGCAGTAAAAATGAAACAACAGCGTGCTATAAACATCATAGCGTGGCTCACCTCAGAGGTGTGTGTCATATTCAGAATATTATGCATAATTTCATTAGGTTGATTATTTTGTAGCGGTCAACTGAGGAATTTAGGATTATTGCTCCCTTATTAACTGATAACCAATACCACGAACAGTTTGAATAAGCGTTTGACCACACGAATCTGTTTTGAATTTACGCCGCAGCTTGCTCACATGCATATCAATACTACGATCATAGCGTGTCAACTTTCTCCCCAGAGCTCTTTCTGACAGAGCTTCCTTTGTAACCACATGACCCGCTTCTCGTACTAACACTTCTAAAATATTGTATTCAGTACTAGTCAGGTCGAGCATTTCTTCAGAATGGAATACCTTCCGCGATTCAGGATAAACATTGATACTTCCAGAACGAAGAACACCCTCCCGGTGCCTCGTATTGTGAGTGGAATGAGATGGCTGGATTCGCCGCAAGATTGCCCTCAATCTAGCCACCAATTCACGAGGATTACAAGGTTTTGGCAAATAGTCATCAGCGCCCATCTCAAGGCCAACAATTCGATCAATATCATCCCCTCGTGCAGTGAGCATCAGGACTGGCGTCTTCAATTCAGCGCGAATACGTCGTAGCACGTCGAAACCGTTAAGCGTCGGAAGCATAACGTCTAGCACTACCACATCATAGTTACCAGATGAAGCTTTCTGTACGCCAATTTTCCCATCATGAGCAACATCTATAACAAAACCCTCCGAACTAAGGTATTCGACCAGCATTTCACACAGCTCTGTGTCGTCATCCACAAGCAGGATCTTACTCACCTTTTACTCCCATAGAATGACCAGATGACGAATGTTTCGTCACAGCACATCTTGCCATAAAGAATCATGCCAACACCTATTTTTACAAATCTTTACACAAATTCCACACAATCTTGCAAACACCTCCACTAAACTTTTACGGAGTGAATCTCGTGAGCTTATACACGAGTAGCCTGTCTGAAGGAATTGTAATATTTAAAACGCTATTGAAGATACCAAAAATTTTAATACCGAAATATGAAGACCCTACTTTGGACTGACAAACAAAATATGTACGTTTTCTGTGTCTGCAAATTTAAAGGAAGAATTAACTATGAGTCGAATAAGTTATACCGTAAGCGAGCAGCGCAACCGTCTAGACTTCTCGTTTCAACGCTTCAATAAAATCAGGCGGCAGCGGTAGTAGTTCGTCAATTCGACTGTTGGGCCATGTGGGTAGTTTTATTATGGTGTCTTTGAGCCAATCAGACG
>JAJFJJ010000107.1 GCA_021774195.1 Nitrosomonas sp.
AAACAAGAAGAAAAATGAAACAATACCAGAAATGATGAAGAAACTAATGATGAATACCCGCGCAGTCTTCGACTTTCTGAAAATGACTCGAAACTCGTGCTCTCTTTCAGTTGGATAGGTGATAGCGTAGATTTGCCGTGCATACTTTTGGGTGTTTAGAGGTTATCGGTACAAAATATGAGATTTTGTGGAGGTATGACTTAATTAGGTTAACGGCTAAGTTTTGGTGGGCACACTTAATCTTTTGTTTTCGAGAGACCGAACCGTTTCTCTAAGGCAATATGATCACCCATCTGAATGATGGTTTTGAATGTTTCAAAGGATAATTTTTGATTGATATGCTGCGTGCTGCCGTCTTTTTTCAAGGTGTCAAAGCATTCGATTAGCGCCTGAGTGGCTGAGAACAAACCGGACAAAGCGTATGCGACCAATTTGTAACCCATATCTTCCAATTCATTCAACGATAAATTGGGTGTTTTGCCGCCTTCAATAATATTGGCAAATAAAGGAACGCCTTGGAAGTGCTGCGCGATGCGCTTTAACTCATCCCTAGATTGCGGCGCTTCAATAAACAATACATCCGCACCTGCTGCTAAGTAACGTTCGCCGCGTTTGATCGCACCTTCGAGTCCCTCTATCGCACGGGCGTCGGTTCGTCCAACAATCACCAGGCCGGAATCACCGCGAGCGTAGACTGCGGCCTTTATTTTTTCCACTTGTTCATCGACGGCAATGATTTGTTTGCCTTCAAAATGGCCGCATTTCTTGGGCCACACTTGATCTTCCAGAATAACCCCGGCCACATCGGTAAGAATAATATCTTCAACGGTTCGAATGACATTTAATGGATTACCATAGCCCGTGTCCATATCGGCGATTAATGGAATCGACACACTATGCGCTATACGTTTAGCTGAATCAATCATTTCATTGGCGGTTAAATAACCAAAATCGGGTTTTCCCAACAGCGAGGCGGCAATACCAAACCCACTGGAAAAGATGTAATCAAATCCTGCTTGTTCAGCGACCATGGCACCAAGACAATCATAGACGGCTGGTGCGGCATGAATACCGGGTTGTTCGATCATGGTGCGTAGTTTATTTTTCATTCTGGTGTCTTGTCTGATTTTTATTGAGATTATGCCAGTAATTTTGGCTGTAATGGATTCTTGATGTTTAGAAAGCTTTAAAGTGGCAATAGGTTTGACGCTTTTTTAAACAACAAAACGAAAGCTGTTGCTGCGGCTGGTAGAATTAGCCACATAGAAAAAGAACCCAGAGGTTAGTGTGTCTGAAGAAAAGCAAAAAATAACTGTTAGCCTTTCCGAGCGCATGCTCGCATCGGTCGAGCGAATCGGAAACAAGCTGCCAGACCCGGCAGTGCTATTTATCGTGCTGTTGTTCGTGGTCTGGGTCGTGTCTTGGCTGCTCTCGTATGTGACGTTCAATGTCGTTGATCCGCGTACCAATGAGTTGCTGGTCATCAATAATTTGTTGTCAGGTTCGGCCATAACCGAATTTATGTCGGTGATGGTGACCAACTTCTCGCACTTTCATCCGGTGGGTGTGGTATTGGTCGCCATGCTTGGGATTGGGGTTGCCGAGCATACTGGTTTTATCAATTCCGGTTTGCGGGCGCTACTGAGCATGACACCCCAATGGCTGCTAACGCCGATGGTCATTTTCGCTGGCATCGTCAGTCATTCAGCGGTTGACGCCGGTTATGTGCTGGTTATACCGCTTGGCGGCATTATTTTTTATGCGGCTGGCAGGCATCCGTTGGTTGGTATTGCTGCGGCCTTTGCGGGGGTCTCCGGTGGTTTTTCAGCGAATTTTTTGCCGTCGTCGCTTGATCCGATGCTTCAAGGGCTTTCGCAGGCCGGTGCGCAGATTCTTGACCCGAGTGTTGTGCTTAACCCGCTAAATAATTATTTTTTTACGGCTTCATCATCATTCTTGATTATTGCCCTGGGTTGGTATGTGACGGAAAAGATTGTTGAACCACGGCTGAAAAACGTCGAACTGAATGGCGACCTTGAAGATTTGCCAACTATGAAACCACTTGAGCCAAATGAGCGTAAGGGGTTGCGTGCTGCGGGCATTGTTTTTTTTCTTGGTGTGATCATCATGATTATTACCGCTTGGCCGGGTAGTTCACCATGGCGTGATGCAACGGGTGATCTGACATCGGGCACTGCACCGATGATGCGCTCCATTGTTTCATTGATTTTTCTACTGTTTATCCTGCCCGGTTATGTATACGGTGTTGCGGCTGGCACCGTTAAAAGCTCTCGAGATGTGATTGAAGGGATGACGAAAGCCATGCAGCAGATGGCTTACTACCTCGTGATCATGTTTTTTATCGCGCAATTCGTGTACGCGTTTGGTCAGTCTAACCTGGGCGTTTTACTTGCCCTGCAGGGCGCGGCTGCGCTCAAAGCATTTGCCATGCCGTCTTATATCACCATTGTTGGGGTGGTGTTCATTACTGCATTGATTAATTTATTTGTTGGTTCGTCCAGTGCGAAATGGGGGGTTCTCGCCACAATTTTTGTTCCTATGCTGATGCAATTGGGCATTTCACCCGATCTCACGCAAGCGGCATATCGTGTTGGTGATTCAAGCACCAATATCATCACGCCATTGATGCCGTATTTTCCACTGGTGGTGGTATATTGCCAACGTTATGTGAAAGATACTGGAATCGGTACGGTCACGGCGATGATGCTGCCCTATTCGATCGCCTTTCTTATTAGTTGGACGATATTTTTATTACTGTATACATTCTCTGGTCTGCCGCTTGGTATTCAATCGAGTTATATCTATCCATAAATTAATCACGTAACTATTCAGTTTGCCCCTAGAATTCACCATTCCTGCGTTACAAAATGATCATTTACACGTGTAAACTCACATTTTGTTCTTTGAACTGATAAATTCTAGGGGCAATCAGAACAGTTACCGCAATACACCGACTAGCTTCTTACTTAACTATGAACATTAACTCGGAAATTTTAGCGTTACATGATGACATGTGTCGGTGGCGCAGACAGTTGCATCAATATCCAGAAACGGCATTTGAAGAAACCGGAACGGCTCAATTGATTATCGAGCAACTGCAGCAGGCTGGTATCGAAGTGCATCATGGCTTAGCAAAAACCGGTGTGGTTGGGGTTTTACGCCACGGTAATAGTGCCAATAGTATCGCTTTGCGTGCAGATATGGATGCGCTATTTATTCAAGAGCAAAACCAGTTTGAGCACGCATCTCGTCATAACGGTAAAATGCATGCCTGCGGTCATGACGGACATTGCGCGATGCTGCTCGGTGCAGCTCATTATCTCGCCAATCATGGTCTATTTGACGGAACGGTTTATTTGATTTTTCAACCAGCTGAAGAAGCCAGAGCCGGTGCCCACCAAATGATTAGCGAAGGCTTGTTTGACCAATTTCCGGCACAACGGGTTTTCGGTATGCATAATTTCCCAGATGTTCCAAGCGGTCATTTCGCGGTTAAAGTAGGGGCTATGATGGCTTCTTTTGATTGTTTTGAAATTAATCTCACTGGCCAAGCCACCCACGCCGCAATGCCTCATTTGGGTGACGATGTATTGGTTGCTGCGGCACATTTAATCACACAATTACAAACGATTGTGAGCCGTCAAATTGATCCAGCCGATGCCGTGGTCGTTAGCGTCACCCAAGTTCATGGCGGCAACACCTGGAATGCGCTACCCGATTTGGCTGTGGTACGAGGAACATTTCGCTGTTTTAAAGATTCGGTTCGCACTCAAATAGAACAATGCATCAACCATCTCGCCCAGACTGTCGCAGATAGCTTCAGCATCAACGCTGATATTCGCTTTAACCCAGAAAATCCCGGCTATCCGGTCACGACCAACAGTCCAGATGAAACAGCCAGCGCGATTCAGGCGGCAACTGCTGTTGCCGGTGCCAACCGCATTGATACAGCACCTACCCCCAGCATGGGGTCCGAGGATTTTGCTTTTATGCTACAACAAAAACCAGGCTGCTATATTTGGATTGGTAACGGTAGCTCAGAGGGCGGCTGTTTGCTGCATAATCCAAACTACGATTTTAACGATGAGATTTTACCCCTCGGTGCAGCTTATTGGGTTAAATTGGTCGAAAATGAATTGCCAGGTTAGTTTCTGAAATGTTGGATAGAAGGATGTTTCCAAGCTGGCCGAAATTGCACCAGTTACTGGAATTCAGAACAGGGAAAATTAGTTCCGAGAGAGTTAACTGGGTATTGCTTCTTTCAGCGAGCGCTTACACCCATGGATAAATTTTTGCTTCTGGTTTTTTCCCTATTTCTCATCAATTGTGCTCACGCTGATTGGCGAACGGCCGATCGTAGCAGCATCAATATCGCACCACTTCCCGCCGAAACCAAAGAAGCCATCGTTCATGTCTATGTAGCCAGAACGTTTAACTGGCACAAATACTTGGCTGTTCACTCGTGGGTGGCCTTTAAGGAAAAGCACGCCAAAGCGTATGAAGTCTGTCATGTCATCGGCTGGCAAGTCCGCAATGGTGGTGAAGCCGTCTCATGCCAAAAAGATATTCCCGACAGAAAATGGTATGGCAGCGATCCCGAGCTGATCACAGACATTCGTGGTGAAAAAGCAGAAGCGGCAATCCCCCAAATTAAAACTGCCATTCAATCCTATCAGTACCCAAATTTTTATCGGATGTACCCAGGCCCCAACAGCAACTCGTTTGTTTCACACATCATTCGCAATGTGGACCAGCTTCAGCAGGAGCTTCCGCCTAACGCCGTGGGCAAAGACTGGATTGGTGAGGGCGATTGGTATGCTATGTCTGAATCTGGTACCGGTGTTCAAATTTCTTTTTTTGGATTACTTGGAATCACGTTGGGCCTTGCTGAAGGTGTAGAACTCAATCTATTGGGCCTTAGTTTTGGGGTGGACATCTTAAGACCAGCGATTAAGCTGCCTGCCGTGGGCCGATTAGGCTTCAAGGATGCTGCTGTGTTCGACTGATTAATATTTAATGTCGCGTTTTACCCTTATACCGTAATCGTGGGAAATATTCAGGAAAAATGTATTCTGCTACAATGATTGCTTGCAAAAAACTATCGCGATGTAATTAAAATGATTCGATTTATTATTACCACCGTATTTTTCATGGTCATTGCCCTTTTAAGCTACAACTATTTCTTTGGTACTGCTGAAGAAAAGGCAAAAGCGCAAGAAATTTTTGTTAAAGGGGCCGAAGTTGTCGGTGCCGGTACAGATCTTTTGAAATCTGAATTTCAAAAATATGGAGATGGTAAGTATGAAGGAGCACTTGATAATATCAAGGATCTCTTAAGTAAGGTCAAAGACCATGGTGGCGAATTACTTGGGGAAATTGATAGCTGGGAGCAAAGAAAAGATGATTGGGACCAGAAGAAAGTTGACCTTCAACAATTGCTAAATTCAGACTTGGACGCGATAGATAATGAGGAAATTAAGAAGGCTTTTGCAGCGTTAGAAAAAGAGCGAGAACTTTTAGAAAATGAAGGAATGCGATTAAAAGAGAAAGCGGAGTAGTTGTTATCCTGAGTTGATTTGTTACACTATTTGTATCTGAAAATTGTTGGGCAATTATGTATTAACTTCCTGATAAAAATGCTTTTGGAAGCCGATAAATGCATCACGTATCAGCGCCACATCGCCGAATAGCGCTGCGGCGTTACTGGTGGCGTGGAATTTCAGTTTTAGCAAGCCGGGCAACTTTGTTTGATCCAGTTCCTCATCACCATAGCCTTTCTCGGCCAAATTATTTGCGAGTATCGGGTTGTCCCCATAGTATTCGCAGCTCATTTTCATCTTGGTGAATTCAGGGAATTCAAACCAAAGTGAATGGTGCAACCGTCTAGACTTTTCGTGGGTTCTACCAAATTAAGTTGCTGTAAACGTTTCAGACCAACATTAAGCGTGCTAGTGCAATATGTGGGTTAAAGGCGCTTTCTAATGATAGATGCCACTTCTTTAACGTTGTTGGGTTGTGTCAGTATGGAATGATGTGCGCCTGAAACAGGTTTTAGTATTAATTCCCCTTTTACGTATTCTTCCCATCCAAGAGATGTTTCAGGGTTTGAAAATAAGGCTTGGTCTCGGGCCATAATAAGTGTCATGTTCGTATGCCGTCATCGGCGATTAATCTAGCGAGTTAAAGTCTCGCCAAAGGAGTTGTCCGTATACCTTTGTAGTACCGGGAAGCAGCGTCTTAGTAATGAGGGGTTGTAAGTTTCCCAAGGGCAAAATTGCAGGCCGCAACG
>JAJFJJ010000108.1 GCA_021774195.1 Nitrosomonas sp.
TACAAAACCGATTATTATCAAGCTGCGGAAAATATCTGTTCAGTCTGCTCTGAAAGAGCAGGATCAACAGATATTTTACGTGGCCAACAAGCGAAGCGCGTTAGTCGATTTGCAAGCTGACACAGAATTATGAACGCCCTCTGAAAATATAATACTTTAGAGTGATTCTACCTTTCTGTATCGCTCTGGAAAAGCCAGTCGGTCTTTTGCTGAGTCACCCACTTCAATCAATCCCTGAATGTTATCCAATGACCTGGCAATGAAAAATAACAGCATGGGAATATCGTGATGACTCTGAAAATTCTCGGCACAAAGGCTACGATTCGTTTTATCTTCAGAACGTGCACCGTCCTCACTTATCAGACACCCTAAACCTTCAATAACATCCTGCAAGTCAGAAGCAAGCATTCCCGCATAATCAGTTGCGCCGGAAAACCATTCGAGCTGTTCTTTACTAAATGATGCCGCGTTATGCTCCCATAATTCAAACATTATTCGGCTGGCAGTTAGGCTGCCGCTTGGGGCGCATTATTATCTGGCGTGGAATTTTGATTTGTTTTCATGACAGCCCCTTATCTAATCTTGCACCGGTAACGGCATATTGAGATATAACGTGCATAAACCCAACCTCGATGCCAGAATGCTTATCATGTTTTGCTATATCCAAAACTATCCAGCCTAATAGCGGGATAAAGCCCGTTTCCTCTATGTAACGAATGGCCAGGTGTGCGTGCCTGACCTAATAAGCACTCGTCATAATAGTTACCAGCAGGACGTGTGCACCAGTAAATACGAGTTTTCTTTTTACCTTTGCCAGTTTCGGCAACAAAAGGGAGGTTTGCAATATTCGACATAACAGCCCCCTTAAGAGAAATTGAAAGTTTGACCATTCACACATAACCGCTGAATGGAATCAACAGGGATTGAACGATAACCCTCATTTTCCATATCGAAAACGGTTGGTAGATTGTGCTGTTTGGAATCGTATACTTTGCTTCCGCCGCGTAAGTGTTTCTTCACACCCAAGCGGCAAACCATTTTTCTTAATTCGCCGTTGCTGCGCTTAAAAAACTCAACAGAAAAGATGGCGCCATCAGATACCAAGTTTTGCAGGTTTTTAAGGTTGAAATTTACCGGTTCGGTTGTTTGTTGTTCTGCTACACTTGCAGAAAAAGCAGGCGTAAACTAAACAACTGTCAACCGCTTTGAAAACGGCAAGGACTCATACCCCATACAGCAGCTAAATTACAAGCCGCTTTTGAAGCGTCCGGAAAGATAACTTTTAATGGTGATAGTTGCGTTTGTGTGGAAGAGAAGTCCAGTAGCCATATGTGCTAACTCAAGAGATATACGGGCTAGATAATGACTTGTTATAAATAACATAGGATATCAAAATGACTGAAAAAACACTTTACGAACGTTTAGGTGGTTACGATGGCATTACCGGGTTTGTCAATGATTTATTGCCCCGGTTGGAATCAGATTCTCAATTAGGTCGTTTCTGGCAAAATCGAGGAGACGATGGTATCAAAAGAGAGAAGCAATTGTTAATTGATTATTTATGTTCGAATGCTGGCGGCCCAGTTTATTACACTGGCCGAGATATGAAGCTATCACATGTCGGAATGAAAATAAATGAAAGTGACTGGTCAGTACTTTTAGGGCATGCGGGAGACACTATGACTGCATTAAGTGTACCTCAGCAAGAATGTGATGACTTAGTTGCATTTGTGCAGAGCTTGAAAGATGACATTGTTGAAGCATAATAAGTTGGTATAACAAAAATCAACACGGACAGTCAAAAGCGCCGCCACACTCTGATTTTGACACCAATTGAACTTAAACAGTAGATGAAAGTTGAGTATGAAACTAAATAGCAGGCGATAAATGCGGGTTATATTGTCTTGTTCTGGGCTGGCATTAACGGCTAATATAGAGTGTTAATTGCCTCATACCTACGCAGGGTATAACCATCGTTATGGTTGCCACTATATTCTGACTGCCACCAAAGAAATTAGTCTCAGTTATAACCCCCGCTATTTTCTGCCGCACACCAAACAAATTAACAGGCCATATATTTGTCACTAATAACAGCCTGGCACGACTGCAATTTATCACCACTACAACGCTGCTTATTTTGTACGATAGCCGACACATTATAGTGGACACTATAGTTCAAACTAATTTGCGCTGTTCGTGGCTCAGAATAAAAGTCGTTACAGTTGGTGTTAATTTCCTTGGTAGCTGGCTGCTATTAGTGGACGTTATAGTTCTTGGTAGTTTAAGCGTGTGACCAATGAAATTAGTGGTGGTTTTTTATTGCCAAGCGTTGACCGGATTTTCTTACACCAGTCTTATACGGCACGACAAAAACAAAAATGGCTTACAAGAAATTACCTGTAAGCCATTGATATGTTTGGTTGCGGGGGCAGGATTTGAACCTACGACCTTCGGGTTATGAGCCCGACGAGCTGCCAGACTGCTCCACCCCGCGTCTGAGCAAACAGTATACCACAAGCCAACTTGCTACGGTCAATGAATTGACTATCTTGATGTGCTTTCAGCATTGGGAGAGTCGACTTATCCATCTCGCTTGTTTGTGTCGTTGCCATGCCGCTTCTTTCTTGAGCACAGCATCAATAATTTTCAGGACTTCATTCACATTTACCGGCTTCTCATGTTGTGTCATTTGTCCGGTCAAGCTCGTTGTGTCGTTCAATTGGCCACTTTGATACAGCGACCAGATTTCTGTCGCAAAGTCTGTATCTGCCAATTTAGGTGCAAAACGGCTGAAATAATTGGTTAAGTTATCAATGTCTCGTTTAATCATACTACGTGCTTGGATGTTACCGGCGGCATTAACTGCTTGGGGTAAATCAATGATTACCGGTCCTTGTTTATCAACCAACACATTGTATTGCGACAAATCGCCATGAATGATGCCAGCGCATAGCATCTGTACAATCTGCTTGATAAGGTGACGATGATATCTTAGGGCTTGTTTTTTAGTGAGTGTTATATCGCATAATCGTGGTGCTACGCCGCCCTTAGTATCGGTAATTAATTCCATTAACAAAACACCGGTAAAGAAATTATAAAACTTCGGAACCCGTACACCTGCAGAACCGAGATGACAAAGCATATCTATTTCTGTACTTTGCCACGCTTCTTCTTGTGCACTGCGTCCATAGCGGCTGCTCTTTTCCATTGCTTTGATGCGACGACTATTTTTTACATTGCGCCCATCTGTATAGCTACTGCTTTGATGGAAATTGCGTTTGTTAGTTTCTTTATATACCTTGGCACAACGAATATGTTCGCCGCAACGAACCATATAAACTATTGCTTCTTTGCCACTCTTGAGCTGACAGATAACGCTATCAATTAATCCTTCTACAACTAACGGTTCTAATCTTTTTGGTGTTTTCATAGGCTATTATGTTGACGTATGTAGTTTTACTTCAAAGAGTACTTCTTACTAAACACACACGTTCTTCATTCTCCTTATTCTTATATAAACATTATTTCCGAATCAGTTCTGTTGATTGCATTCTAGAGAAGATAGTTCCCTATTGGAATGTGGCAAATTGCCGCGTAGCAACTTATATATCACTGTGCATATGTAGAATTAACCTAGTATCAATAACATAGCTTTTTAATGAGATGTAAGTCGATGCATTTAAAATACATAGCTTAAAAAAGAATTGTTAATGGTGTTTTAAGATTGTTATGCTGTAATTGAATCAGTGGAATAACTATCGGGCACCTCTAAAAATCCATATTTGCGAGCATCCGCAAAGCGAATTGCCTGCTTACCCCGTTTCGTCACAATACTGCGTTACTCACAAAAAATATCTCCTTACATATCAGCTATATGCTGCGTCAATATTTTTTTTATTCTTGCCTTGTCTTGTTTAGAAATCTGGATTTTTTGAGGTATCCTGCCATTATCAGACATTGTTCAGCTGGAAGGGATTTATGGCACAAGGTGAAGATCTATTTACACACCAAGATACTTTGGCTCAGTTACATGAGAATTTACCGCTAACTGAAAACTTACGTTTTATTCATCAGATCATACGTCAAGACTTTCCATTTGTTGATCGCTTAGCGATTGCTCTGTTTGATGAAAAAACTGAAATTTTAAAAACTTATATGCACAGTACTGAGGGTAACGATAGTCCGGTAACTACATATGAAGCACCGCTAAGTGCTGCCCCCTCACTACAAGCTATTATCCTAGAAAAATCAGTTGACCGCTAAAACCGCATATAAGTGACTGAATTACAAATATGAAAACTAAGCGTTTTGCACACCTTGAAGGTGATTGTAATAACGCTACACAGTTTTGCATTGAATCTAAGGCCACAATACTGTGTTGCCGCTCTTGCCAAGGACTACGGCCATTGGCTGCGAACGGCGCCTTGTCT
>JAJFJJ010000109.1 GCA_021774195.1 Nitrosomonas sp.
CGCTTTAATTCAATGATTAAAGCTTCCCTTGAAATAAGTACCCACACCTATCGATTGTAATTTTTTAAAGATCAAAGTTGCTTCTTAAGCTGCTCGTTTATGTTGCGTCCCGCAGCGAAGAAACGAATTATACAGACTCTAACCAATGGGTCAAGGAATATTATTTTCGACAACGATTATTCATTCCTCTCTTTGTCTAGGTTTAGTTCCATACCTACTGAAAAACTCATTGGATACAACCATCCTCTAAAAAAACACTAATTTTCTCTGACTTCAAATCTTAATAAAGAAAATTATTTTCCGACAAACTGATCAAACACGCTGCTTCAAGCTTGCCTCTATAAAACAGTTTATGTCCCCATCCAAAACAGCTTGTGTATTCCCTACTTCTATATTCGTTCGCAGATCTTTTATTCTAGATTGGTCTAACACATAGGAGCGAATTTGATGCCCCCACCCGATATCTGTCTTAGATTCCTCAATCGCCTGCTTCTCTTCATTTCGTTTTCGTAACTCAGCCTCAAACAATTTAGATTTAAGCATAGTCATCGCATCGGCTTTATTCCGGTGTTGTGATCGGCCACTTTGACACTGCACAACTATCCCAGTTGGGTTATGAGTAATACGTATAGCCGAGTCTGTTTTATTAATATGCTGTCCTCCAGCCCCTGACGCTCTAAATGTATCAATTCTCAAATCCGCCGGATTGATATCAACATCAATTGATTCATCTACTTCAGGGTATACAAATACACTTGCAAATGATGTATGCCGCCTATTTCCAGAATCAAACGGGGATTTACGTACCAAGCGATGAACACCTGTTTCCGTTCGCAAACAACCATACGCATACTCACCAGACACTTTAAGACTAGCACTTTTAATGCCTGCAATATCTCCCGGCGACTCCTCCATCACTTCAATCTTTAATCCCTGTCGCTCACAATACCGCAAATACATTCGCTCTAGCATTTCCGCCCAATCCTGCGCCTCTGTTCCCCCAGAGCCTGACTGGATATCTATAAAGCAATTGTTCGGATCCAATGGATCTGCAAACATTCTTCTGAATTCTAATTTAGACACCTCTTGTTCGATACACGCCACATCAGTCGCGATACTTTCCAACATCTCGTCATCGGCCTCATCTTTTGCGATCTCCAACAATTCACGCGCATCATTAACTTGTTGACTAGTTGATTCAAGCGTTAAAACTACATCTTCCAATAACTTCTTCTCTTTTCCGATTTCTTGCGCTCGCTTGCTATCATTCCAAACATCAGGATCTTCAAGCTGTCGTGATAACTCAACCAGCTTCATTTGTTTCGCATCGAAGTCAAAGATACCTCCGCAACTCATTGACCCGATTTTCTTGATCCAAAAGCTGGTTAATCATTGTATTGATTTGCTCTATATCCATCATTTTCCCTTTCATTTAATTGTCAACTTAACATATTGTAATCCGAAACGCTTTAAACCTGCCTTCAACTTCTATATGCTAACTATACAAGTTCTCCTTGTTAAACTTCATCGTTTGATTTATTACCGCAATAATCATTTATACCATTACTAATATGTCCAAGTTTTTTGCACTAATCCCAGCAGCAGGTTCCGGTTCACGCATGGGCAACCAGCTGCCTAAACAATATCTATCACTTGCCGATAGACCCATGATCTACCATGCACTTAAAACATTAAGCCAATCACCCAAAATTACCCGCGTATTTATTATTCTCTCTCCTGATGACATAGACTGGAATAATTATGATTGGTCAGCATTTTCAGAAAAACTTTCTATTATAAAATGCGGCGGCGCGACCCGCGCAGAAAGCGTGCTCAATGGACTCAGCGCCGCAAAAGAGGAGTCTATGGTTGATGCTAATGATTGGATCTTGGTTCATGACGCAGCCCGCCCTTGCTTATCATCGACTCAACTCTCTAAACTGATTGATAGCGTCGCTAATGATAAAGTTGGCGGTCTATTGGCCACTCCTGTTGCAGATACCTTAAAACGTGGTGACGACAAATCACGCATAACAAAAACAGAGCCTAGAGAAAATTTATGGCAGGCACAAACGCCACAGATGTTTCGTTATGGCCTACTGACCGAAGCATTGGCAAACACTACTGAAATCACTGACGATGCCAGCGCCGTTGAAGCATTAGGACTGCAACCAAAATTAATACAAAGCGACGCCACTAATTTTAAAGTCACTTACCCCCAGGACCTGGCTTTGGCCGAATTAATACTAAAACAAAGGAATGCACAATGAGCACAATAAGAATTGGTCAAGGTTTTGATGTCCATCAGTTGGTCGAGGGCCGCAAACTCATCATCGGCGGCGTAACCATTCCTTATGAAAAAGGTTTGCTTGGCCACTCTGATGCAGATGTTTTATTACATGCCATATGTGACGCACTAATAGGTGCGGCCGCATTAGGCGATATTGGCAAACATTTCTCCGACAGCGACCCACGCTACAAAAGCATCGATAGTCGGGTGTTATTACGCAATGTTTATGAGCTATTAACTAAAGATGGCTATAAAATAGTTAATATTGATTCGACCATTATCACCCAGGCACCTAAAATGGCTCCACATATTCCAGCCATGATTAACAATATTGCAGCAGACCTTAACACGCACTTAAAAAACATTAACATCAAAGCCAAGACAGCAGAACACCTCGGCGCTATTGGCCGACAGGAAGGCATTATGGCTGAGGCCGTCTGTCTAATCGACCGCACATAAAAATCAAACGCAACGTGACCACAAAAAAACCGACACACAAAAAAGAAAATACCATCCGTGTTTTCTTTGCACTCTGGCCCAACCCCACCGTCCAAAAACAACTCGGCCATGTTGCACGTGGCCTCAAACCAATGTGTGGAGGACGTGCCGTTCAAACACAAAATATCCATTTGACACTTGCTTTCCTTGGTAACATCGATATCAATCGTTTGCCCGAACTTCAATTAGCCGCCAGTCGTATATCCGTCCAGTCTTTTAATTTCTTGATTCAGGAAATTGATTATTGGAAACGTAACAAAATTATTTATGCCAGAGCCAAGCGGTTCCCCCCAGAACTATATCTCTTGGCAGAATCATTATCAGACACACTAACAGCGGCTAGTTTCAAATTTGACCAACATACTTTCAAGCCGCATATTACACTCTTACGCCAAGCCAAAAATGTAACTGAAAATAATATATCCGAGCCCATTCAATGGCACGCCAAGGAATGGTGTTTATTGCAATCAAAACTAACGCCAAAAGGCGCCAATTACATTCCACTCGGCTGCTGGCCACTCACACCATCAAACTAAACAACAATAACTTTGAAACTACTTGCCCTTGAAACTTCTACTGAATATTGCTCTGTCACATTGCATATTGACGGGGAGTCAATTAGTAAAGAAATACGTGCTGAGCGTCGTCATTCAGCACTAATCTTACCGATGACTGAAGAAGTCCTCTCCGAGGCCGAACTATCACTTACTCAAATTGATGGCATTGCCTTTGGTGCCGGGCCCGGTTCATTTACTGGCCTGCGTATTGCTTGCGGTGTTGCACAAGGGTTAGCATTTGCCGTCGACCTTCCAGTTGTCGGCATCAACACATTGGAAGCCATCGCACAACAATGCAACCAACAAAAAATTATTGTGGCACTCGATGCCCGTATGGGGGAAATTTATCATGCAGCCTTCCAACAATGTGGAAAGGCGTGGGAACCGATCTGCACAACCACACTATGCCAACCGCATCAAGCACCACCCGTTCCCGGTACACATTGGATTGGCTGTGGCAGCGGTTTTGATGTATATGACAAAGCACTGTCCAAGCTTTACAATGCGCATATTGATTCTATTGCATATGGGCTTTATCCGCATGCCCGGGAAATCGCGCAACTGTCTATCCCACGATTTACTGATGGATCAAATACCGACCCATCCAACGCGACGCCTCTGTATATACGCAACAAAGTCGCATTGAAGGAAAATGAGCGATGAATCGTTTATTACAAACAACACCAATAATCAGGAAAATGACCCCATCGGATGTGGAAGAAGTTATTCTTATTGAACGAGAGATCTTCCTTTTTCCATGGTCGCCAGTGAATTTCCTAGACTCTATTAATGCAGGCTATCACTGCAAAGTTTTAGAACAAGATCACCCTCCTTTTGGTTATGGTGTCATGACGATCGGTGTTGACGAAGCGCACATCCTAACCATCGGTATAGCGGCTAACTGGCAAAAAAAGGGCTGGGGGAAAAAGCTATTGCACTA
The DNA here is from genome assembly GCA_021774195.1 of Nitrosomonas sp. GTDB lineage: Bacteria > Pseudomonadota > Gammaproteobacteria > Burkholderiales > Nitrosomonadaceae > Nitrosomonas. Next base: position 4,286 of record JAJFJJ010000109.1, read on the forward strand.
TTTCATTCAATTAGCCAAAGATGAAAAAGCAACCTCCATGATTCTAGACGTTCGAGAATCCAACCATGGTGCTGCTAATCTTTACCGACAAATTGGCTTTGAACAAATCGCCATTCGAAAAGGCTATTATCCAGCGATGTGCGGACGAGAAGACGCAATTGTCATGCGCATGATGCTATGAACCCCCGTCGCAAGATTATTTTGAAAGAACTGGGATTAACACCGTTGTGGCGAACAAGGACCAAACCAGCAACACAAAAAGCAGACATAGCAACGTCTGAAACCGGAATTGCCACAGAAATTCAGCAGATGAACTGGCAACAACTGAAAGCTGAAGTAAAAAACTGCCAAGCCTGCCCCTTAAGCCAAACACGCACCCAAACAGTTTTTGGTGTGGGTGATAAAAATGCGGACTGGCTCTTTATCGGTGAAGGACCGGGTGCGCGAGAAGATGCGACCGGAGAACCTTTTGTTGGCCAGGCCGGAAAATTACTTGATAATATGTTAGCTGCTATCGGTTTACAACGTAACCAGCATGTTTATATCGCGAATATTATTAAATGCCGTCCACCGAACAACAGAAACCCCAGCAGCGAAGAGGCACATCAATGCGAACCTTATCTGGCTAGACAAATTACGTTAATTAAACCTAAATTAATTATCGCTCTTGGGAAAGTAGCCACACAAAACCTGCTTAATTGCGATGACAGTATTTCCAGTCTACGCGGCACCCTACATGATTATTCAGGCATCCCCCTAATCGTCACATACCATCCTGCTTATCTTTTACGCTCACTCACTGATAAATCCAAGGCATGGGATGATTTATGTTTTGCAAAAAAAACCATGCAATCATACTGATATTAAAACCGATTCATCTAACTGAATACGTCTGTATTTCACAACAAATACAATGCGCCAGCATATCAGCAGTAGTTACTTATTTTGCCAGCCATCGTGTTTTTCATACTTGAATGGCGCCAGTTATCCCTTTATTATCGAGAGCATTTTTAATCAACTGTCTATACAAAATGCATTTACTAGAAGAGATATTGTAATGTTTCAGAAAAAATTTAATTGGGCCTGTATGTTTATCGTACTGAATCTAGTAAGCAGCTCTGTTTTGGCGGCCGAGCGCGTATACTGGATAGCAGCAGATGAGGTAAATTGGGATTACGCACCTTCATTCCCTATTAATCGTATGTCAGGAAAAGAATTCACGACCGAGCAACGCGTATTTGTTGAAGATGGCATTGGGCGGCGCTATTTGAAGTCGGTTTACAGAGAATATACAGCGGAATTTGAGACATTAAAACAACGCGGTTCACAAGAACAGCACCTCGGTATTCTTGGTCCGATTATTCGGGCTGAGGTGGGTGACAAAATCGTGCTTCATTTTCGAAACAACACCCGCTTTGCGGCCAGCATCCACCCACACGGCGTTCTCTATACCAAAGCGCATGAAGGAACGTCTTATAACGATGGTGACGATCAAAAAGCTGATGGAATTGTTCCACCTGGCGGTGAGTATACCTATCAATGGTATGTGCCGCACCGTGCAGGACCCGCTGAAAACGACCCAAGCTCGATTGTGTGGATTTACCATGGCCATGTTGATGAACCTGCAGATACTAATTCTGGGTTAATTGGCCCGATTATAATTACCCGGTCTGGTGTAGCAAACAAGGACGGTTCGCCCCAAAACGTTGATCGTGAATTTATTTCAATGTTTAATGTCTTCGATGAAAATATCAGCCACTATTTGGATGCCAATCTATCTCGCTGTCCTGAGACATGCGATCCTGATGATGAGGATTTTCAAGAAAGTAATATGATGCACGGTATGAATGGCCTGGTCTATGGCAATAATCAAGGCTATGTCATGCAGAAGGGAGAACGGGTGCGTTGGCATATTATTGGCATGGGTTCCGAAGTTGATCTCCATACACCCCATTGGCACGGTGCCACTTTACTGCACAATGGCAATCGTCTGGATGTGACAGAGGTACTTCCCGCAGCCACGAAAACGTTGGACATGCGTCCAGATGTTGATGGTGTCTGGATGTATCACTGCCATGTCAATGATCATATTACTGCCGGCATGATGTCAACTTTTACCGTTAAGTAGACTTTTATCGCTGATGGATAGGTCATGAAAATTCAGAATAAAGCCTCTCTAATCATGGCCGCCTTCGGGGTTGTTATCGTGGTTCTCTTGTCCGTTGGTTATGACGCACTTTCCAGACAAACAATCCTGAATAAGGAATTACACAACCTGAAAAACGTCACTGATGAAATGGCGCTGCATTTCGATTCGCACCTTAAAGGGCTTGTGTCCGCTAGCGTCACATTATCTTCCGCCCCGGTTATCAGCAGTGCCTTGCAGAAGCGGAATCAAGAGCTGGCAGCATTGCCTGATGAGGAAAGGAATGCGGTAATTAATAACCGTGATCAACAGTGGAGAAAGACCAGGGACACCAATGATCCTTTTATCCAAGCCTACATGACTAAACCCGTGGCGAAGTTTTTGAAGGCGCAACAAAAACTCTTTCCTCAAAGGTACGGTGAAATTTTTCTTACCAATCGTTTTGGCGAGATGATTGCCACCACGGGCAAGCTGACAACCCTCGCACATTCGCATAAATACTGGTGGCAAGCATCTTATGATGACGGTCGCGGCAGGGTATTTCTGGATGACCGTGGTTTTGACACGAGTGTAGAAGGCTATGTGCTTGGTGTGGTTGTACCCATCAAGGATGACAACGAAATCATCGGAATTTTAAAGGCTAATGTAAACATTATCGGGCCTTTAAGCGACGTTGTTAACGAATTTGCCTTGCGTCATACGGGCAAGTTGCAGGTTGTCCGCACGGGTGGACTGGTTATCTCAGAGCAAGATGTCACCCCTCTTTCAAAGCAGATAGACGATGTCTTTGTTAAGTTGCTGAAGGGAAAAAAGGATGGTGCGTTGACTGTTGATACCCATAAAGAAACCCTGCTTGTCGCATTTTCCTCTATCGTAATGTCCATGGGGTCAGAAGCGGTCGGTTTTGGCGGAAAAGGCGAATCGATTGATCACATTAAAGGCAACAAGGGTGAGGGTTGGCATATTATTATCTCCCGCGACAAGCAGTCAGTGCTTGAGGCCAGCCGTAATGTCACGTTAATTATTATTGTCGTCGGCGTCATTTTTACACTGCTATCCACTGTAATTGCCTTGCTATTAGCCAGGCGAATAGCCGGCCCGATTGTCGAACTTGCGGATTCGGCCGAGGCGATCGGCATGGGAAATCTTGATGTACGGAATGTTGTCCATTCAGATGATGAGATAGGATTGCTGGCAAAGTCACTAAATACAACGGTGGAAAATCTCCAGAAAACCCTGGTATCCAGGGATAAACTGTCCACAGAGATAGAACAACGTAAGAAGGTGGAGAAGCTGCTGAGTCAGTTTAAAACCACCTTGGATCAAACGCAAGACTGTATCTTCATCTTCAATCCCGAGACGCTGCGTTTTTCATACGTCAATCAGGGGGCGGTTAATCAGGTTGGCTATAACACTGACGAACTGAAAAAGATGACGCCGCTCGATATCAAGCCCGAATTTGATGAGCCAAGTTTCAGGGCAATGGCAGAAAGTATTGTCCATAGTGACAGCAAACAGAGCGTATTTGAGACCGTACATCAGCACAAAAACGGCAGCCTCATTCCTGTTGAAGTATCAATGCAATATATCGCGTTAGAAAAAGAGAATCGTTTCATTACCGTTGTGCGCGATATCACTGAGCGAAAAGAAGCGGCAGAAAAATTACGGAAGTTAAACCAGGAATTGGAAGAACGGGTCAAGCAGCGTACTACCGAATTAACGATTGCAAAGGAGACTGCAGAGATAGCCAACCGAGCCAAGGGAATATTTATTGCCAATATGAGCCATCAGTTTCGCACCCCGCTCAATGCCGTGCTCGGTTTTTCTCAGTTGATGATGGATGATGAGGCGATATCAGATAAACACCGTGAATATCTCAGGAATATTAACCGTAGCGGACATCTTCAACTAACACTGGTTAATGATGTATTAGCCATGTCGAGTCTTGAGGATAGGCAGACAACCGTGAAGCCACAGGTTATGGACTTCACCAAACTATTAGATGACATCAGCAACAAAGCCACCTTGGATGCAAAGGAGAAAGGAATTGGCTTTACAGCTGAATATGGTCCTGACATTCCACAGTATATTTCCTGCGACCATGAGAAGCTGCAACAGATTGTGGGCCACGTTACCGACAATGCAATCAAGTATACCGAATCGGGCGGGGTAAGCCTGAAGGTTAAAAGCGAACGAATGGATAATAGCGATACCGTTCAACTGGTCATTGACATAGCGGATACCGGTATCGGTATCCCGCAAGAAGACCAAAAGCGAATTTTTCTACCATTTGTTCAGTTGGAAGAGCAGAGCGATAAAACCGGCACCGGGCTGGGGCTCACTCTAGCGCAGCGTTATTTGAAGTTAATGAGCGGGATGATTGATGTTAATAGTGAAGCAGACCGGGGAACGGTATTCCAAATCACCCTTCCCGTTACACTGGCAACAGCGGTCGAGCTGGAGCCCTCTAAGCTACGCAAGCCTGATATTATTAGCATTGTACCGAATGGCAAAGAATATCGGGTGCTGGTCGTGGATAATGATAAAATTAACAGGGTTCTGCTGACAAAGATACTGGAATCAGTCGACTTTCCGGTACGTGCAGCATCTAATGGGAAACAGGCGATAGAGATCTTCAAAGCGTGGCAACCCCACCTTATCTGGATGGACATGCACATGCCGGAAATGGACGGTTCTGAAGCCACAGCAAAAATCCGCCAACTGCCCGGTGGTGACACGGTAAAAATCGTTGCTATCACTACAGGTGTGTTTAAGGCGCAGGAGAAGCATATACTCGAAACCGGCTGCAACGCAGTGGTGCATAAACCATTTGACCCTGATGGCATCTTCGATACCATGGCAAAACAATTGGAAGTACGCTACCTTTACCAGGAAACGGCAAGGCCGGAGGAGGAAGTAATAACACTTACAGCTGAGATGCTGGCAGAATTACCAACTGATTTGAAAGAAGCGCTAAGGGAACAAGCAGTTTTACTGGATCTCGCAGCAACCAACGAGATCATTGAACGCCTCCGCAGTAACAATCCCAAAATAGCCAACGGACTGCAGCAGCTAGTCAATGAACTTCGCTTCGGCCAGATCTTGTCACTACTGGACGACACGAAAAAACGTGACGTCTAAACAGAATCACCTGACTACTCTTGTAGAAGATTAACATTCTTGTCTTCAGATGAAGATATAGCTCTTGACAAAAAGCAAACATAACGTGCACGCCTAACAAACACTCACTTATCTACACTATAGTTATCTACCCTTGACGCCTTGGGATGAATTTTATGTGCGCCAATCAAATGTAATGAGTCCTCTTTACTTTGATTCCACAAATGCCAACGACGGATCAACAGCATCGTCACAGACATAAAAAGCCCAAACAAAACCAATACGACATAGATATGCACATCAAATAAAATGAGCAACGAATAACCCGTCAGCATCATAAGAATACTCAGATTCTCGTTAAAATTTTGTACCGCAATTGAATGCCCAGCCCCCATCAGAATATAACCGCGATGCTGTAATAATGCATTCATTGGAACCACAAAAAAACCAGCCAGACCGCCAATAATCATCAACAAAAAAACCGCTACCCAGATGTTATAAACCAACGTCACCGCCATAACAGCAATGCCGGTTAAAATTCCCAGAGGAATAACTTTCACCGATCCCTTTAATGAAACCATCTTTGCCGCCAGAATCGCACCAATCGCAATACCTACAGCAACTACGCCCTGTAATTGGGCAGCTTTATTCAGGGGAAGATCCAATGCTACCTCAGCCCACTTCAATACAATAAATTGTAAAGTGGCGCCTGCACCCCAAAATAATGTTGTCACTGCAAGAGAGATCTGCCCCAATTTATCAGTCCACAACAACTTGACACAGTGACTAAATTCATGAATCAGATAAAATGGATTTTTCTTAGGAATACGATGATCGATTCCGGTATTGGGGATAAACAAATTAAATACTGCGGCTATCGCGTAAACCAGTGCCACAATAAAAATACTGATTTCAACCGCAGTACTTATAAAAGGAAAGTTAAACGCCAACAAAGCATCTGAAACAATCGGCGTAATTAATATTCCACCAAGTACTGTACCCAACACGATGGAGGCAACAGTGAGCCCTTCAATCCATCCATTGGCAATCACCAATTTTTCCGGCGGCAACAGTTCCGTTAGAATGCCATATTTCGCTGGTGAATAAGCCGCCGCACCCAGCCCGACAACGGCATAAGCTGCCAACGCAGAAAATTGATGCATGGCAAAAAATAACAATAAGCAGCCCACAATTTTAATTGTATTACTGATGAACATGACACGCCCTTTTGGCATCGAATCTGCAAGTGCTCCAACAAAGGGTGCAAGAATGACATAAAACAACACAAAGACGAACTTGAGCATAGGCGTTAAATACGCGGGGGCATGCAAATCAATTAATAGCGCAATCGCCACAACCAGCAGCGCATTATCTGCCAGGGAAGAGAAAAATTGCGCAGCCATGATAGTATAGAAACCGCGTTCCAAACTTTTGCCTCAGTAAAATTTATTATTATTTTAAAATATCACTGGCCTATTTTATGCCCAATAAAGACGGTATTATTTCAATAATAAAAAGAAGGTGACTAATGCACCCCCGCCAGTGATTATTTATTAAGCTTTATACCATGAAAACATTTTGATAACGAGTGACAAAGCAGCCGTTAAATCATGTTAGGCTTAATCTGATAAAGACCTACTCCTATAAGAGTGGCTTTTGTGAATAACTAAAGAACGAACAAATCCACCTTGTAAACACTGAGAAGAAATTGATGCTCCGTCCAACTCAAGCACACATCGACCTTTCTGCATTATCACATAACTTGAATGTCGCTCGGCAATATGCGCCTCATTCACGCCTAATGGCGATCATCAAAGCAGATGCGTATGGCCACGGGCTACTTCATACTGCAAAAGCTTTAGAAAAAACGGATGGGTTCGCTCTACTTGAACTAGAAGCAGCAATCAATCTTCGGGAAGAAGGATTCCGTCATCCAATTTTATTGCTGGAGGGGTTCTTTTCAACTAAGGAATTAGCTTTATTCGAGCAATACAAATTAAGCACAGTCATCCACCACAGTGAGCAGGTCGACATGCTATCGACATGCGCCCTACGTGGATTGAATATTTTTCTCAAGATTAATACCGGAATGAACCGTTTAGGGTTAATGCCTGATGAGTTTCCATCAGTTTTAGAGAAACTCATTAAAAACCCATCAGTCAACAAAATTGTTCTCATGACGCATTTTGCCAATGCCGATGACACCATAGGAAACGAGCATTTCATCCGACAGTTACAATGCTTCAACAAAACAACCGCACAATATGAATTACCGCGATCACTTGCGAATTCAGCAGCAATCATATGTCACCCTGAAACTCATGCAGACTGGGTTCGCCCCGGCATTATGCTGTATGGTGCTTCACCTTTCCCCGACAAGACTGCAGCAGATCTCAACCTAAAACCAGTCATGACCCTAACAAGCCATATTATTTCGATCCATCATTTGAAGCGTGGTAACAGCGTTGGCTATGGCGGGCTCTTTCAGGCCGAAAAGCCCATGAAGATTGGTATTGTCGCTTGTGGTTATGCCGATGGTTATCCACGCCACGCGCCAACAAATACCCCTGTGATGGTTAATAATCAGCGTAGCCGAATTTTAGGGCGTGTTTCTATGGACATGCTGGCGATCGATTTAAGCCATATTAAAAATGCTCAACTTGGCAGTTCAGTAACACTTTGGGGGAAAGGAATGCCGGTTGAAGAAATTGCCCATGCAGCCAACACAATCAGTTATGAACTTTTGTGTGCGCTATCTCCTCGGGTAGAAAAAAACATTATTACCCAGGATCACCGTAACTAAATTTCTCGTGAAATTTAAAAACAAGTATGGATTTAAATAATATCTTTTCCGGTATCCCCAAGGATTTAGAAAATGAAGCGTTTGATTTACTCGTTCAAAGTAATGCCTTGACTATAGAACGAATAGTTTCTAAAGGACATACGTCACCAGAGTCAGGTTGGTATGATCAGAAAAGAAATGAATGGGTTTTAGTCTTAAAAGGAAAGGCGACGCTGAGTTTCGAGAATCAAGAATCAATCGACCTAAGCGAAGGTGACTTTATCAACATTCCGCCCCATAAAAAGCACAAAGTCACCTGGACTGATCCCGAAAATGAAACGATTTGGCTAGCTATACATTACTAAACATTGCTAACTGCTCAACAGAAACTATGTAGATGCCTGTTTTGACGCTTGCTTGCCATATTTCTGACGGAATTTCTCGACCCTACCCGCAGTGTCGACAATCTTTTGCTTGCCGGTATAAAACGGATGGCAGGTTGAGCACACTTCAATACTCAATTCTTTATTCCTAGTAGAACGTGTTTTAAAAACATTTCCACAACTACATGTCACAGTTATCTCTTGATAGTCTGGATGAATTTCTGCTTTCATTTTGCTTTACCTTCAGTTATTCTGCCACTTATGGCAGATCAAAAACGGGGTATTATCCTTTAATGCGCACACCGATGCAACAATTATGCAAGAGATATTACACTCGTCTCATTGAATCAAAAAAATCGGAATTATTCTTAGTCGCCTTAATCTTATCTAATAAGAATGCCATTGCATCCATGTCATCCATCGGATGCAATAATTTTCGAAGTACCCAAATCTTCTGTAGAACATCTGCTGGCACCAACAATTCCTCTCGACGCGTTCCAGAACGATTAACATTAATTGCAGGGTAAATCCGCTTCTCGGCCATACGACGATCTAGATGGATTTCCATATTACCGGTGCCTTTAAATTCTTCGTATATGACATCATCCATACGTGAACCGGTATCAATCAATGCCGTTGCGATGATTGTCAAAGAACCCCCTTCTTCAATGTTCCGAGCTGCACCAAAGAAACGCTTTGGTCTTTGCAGCGCATGCGCATCAACACCGCCAGTCAACACTTTTCCTGATGCAGGAACAACCGTATTATATGCCCTTGCAAGTCGCGTGATCGAGTCAAGCAGTATGACCACATTCTTCTTATGTTCAACCAAACGCTTTGCTTTCTCAATCACCATATCTGCCACCTGCACGTGTCGCATGGCTGATTCATCAAAGGTTGACGAGACGACTTCCCCTTTGACAGAACGAATCATCTCCGTGACTTCTTCAGGGCGTTCATCAATCAGCAAGACCATCAGAATGACATCTGGGTAATTTGCCGCAATGGAATGTGCGATATGTTGCAACATAACGGTCTTACCTGATTTAGGACTAGCAACCAACAAACCACGCTGCCCCATTCCAATCGGTGCGATCAAATCAATAATTCGGCTAGTAGAATTCTCTTCCGCCTTGATATCACGCTCAAGCATTAACCGCTCAGTTGGAAATAACGGCGTTAGATTTTCAAATAGAATTTTATGTTTAGAATTTTCCGGCGGCTCACTATTAACTTTGTCAACTTTAACTAAAGCAAAATAACGTTCCCCATCTTTTGGCGGACGAATTTCGCCATCAATCGAATCCCCGGTATGCAGATTAAACCGCCTGATCTGGCTTGGTGAAATATAGATATCGTCAGGACCAGCCAAATATGAGGTATCTGGTGAACGTAAAAAACCAAAGCCATCTTGCAAAACCTCTAGCGTTCCGTGACCATAAATACTTTCACCTTTACGAGCTTGATTCTTTAGTAAAGCAAAAATCAAATCCTGCTTTCGCATTCGATTCGCGCCATCTATCTCGTTGTCGGTGGCCATTTTAATTAATTCTGTGACGTGTAGATTTTTAAGGTCAGATAAGCGCATGAAAAAACTCGTTGATTATGAGGACAGCGAAAATCAAGTTAATTGATTTTAAACGTATGAAGGATAATGCCGTCGATGGGAAAATTAATATTACGGCTTGTTTGTGTAAACCAACTTAAACAAGGCAAGATTTAACAGAAAAGATTATCAGAACAAGTTAACAGACTTATATATGACTGTCAATAAATGCGGTCAACTGTGATTTCGTTAATGCACCAACTTTAGTTGCTTCAATATTTCCATCCTTAAACAACATTAAGGTAGGAATACCACGAATACCAAATTTAGGGGGCGTCACCTGATTTTCATCAATATTCAACTTGACAACTTTAAGGCGCTCTCCATACTCATTTGCAATTTCATCTAAGATAGGCGCAATCATTTTACATGGACCACACCACTCTGCCCAATAATCAACCAATACAGGTGTAGATGACTTCAAAACTTCCGCATCAAAATTTGCGTCAGTAACGTAATGAATATGTTGACTCATATAACCCTCATTAAAAATATCAACTTTAATAATTAAAACCGCAGCATTAACGCCACTATTAATTTTAATAGAACAAACTAAACGCCGCTACGTGAGTAAAAAAACTTCAGAAACTTATATTCGACATGCTATAGAAAAAATACCTAAAAGGGAAGCAGCTTTTGTAGAACAACGATTATAAAAGAAGGCAACAAGCCATCCGTGATTACAGATTGACTAACTAGAAAATTATTTTGGCTTTATCTTTACTCATTTATGGGTGTTGTTGATTATACGTAACCACATGATCAGCTTCCAACTTAATCCCTATTTCCTCTCCAAGCTGATGATCATGATGGCTGGGCATTAATGACAACACAGAGCACCCACTCGATAGACGTAACGTATATAAAGTTTCGGCGCCCCGAAATGCCTTATACACTATGGTTGCCTGCAGACTATTAGCTTCATCATACACAATATCATCTGGACGCAATAACACATCGACAATAGAATCTTTCTCTCCCGATTTAACTTCCATTGGGGTGCGGGATTTCAGAACCCCCAACTCTATTGCCACTTGCTGAGTGTCAATAACTTTACCGGGAAGAAACACCCCTTGTCCAATAAAGTTTGCAACAAAGCGATTGGCCGGGCGATGATAAAGATTATAAGCGGTATCCCACTGCTGAATTTCACCTTGATGCATCACCCCGATTTCATCAGCAATGGCAAATGCTTCCGCCTGATCATGCGTCACTAAGACCGCAGTTATCCCTTGTCCTTTAATAATTTCACGAACTTCTAGACTCAAACGTTCACGCAAGCTCACATCCAAATTGGAAAATGGCTCATCCAATAAAATAAGATTTGGCCTTGGTGCTAATGCACGTGCTAAAGCCACACGTTGCTGCTGCCCACCTGATAATTCATGCGGATACTTATTGGCTACTCCAGACAACTGCACAATATTGAGCAATTCATCAACACGATTCTGACGTTCAGATCGAGGCAATTGATGTAGACCAAAAGCAATATTTGCAATGACGCTCAAATGCGGAAATAAAGCATAATCCTGAAACACCATACCGATCTGTCGTTGTTCTGGCGGTAATGATTGGCCTGCACTGCTAACAATTTTTCCATTAATCTGAATTTCCCCACCAGAAACCGACTCAAAACCGGCAATACAACGTAACGCAGTGGTCTTACCACAACCGCTCGGCCCTAGTAGGCAACCAATGTCTCCAGTTTTCAATGCCAGTGACAGATTATTAATCACCATATGTTCACCATAAGTCTGCTGAACGGCGTTTAATTGTAACAATACGGTACTCATAACTTTATTTTTCAGTTTGACGCATAAAAAAGATAATTGGTATCAGGCCGGCAAACACAAGTGTAACTGCCGGCAAAGCTGCTTGCTCCCATTCCCCCTCGGAAGTCATCTCAAAAATCCGGACCGCCAGGGTATCCCACCCAAACGGGCGCGTCATCAATGTAATCGGCATCTCCTTCATGACATCAACAAAAACTAATGTCGCCGCCGTAAAGATACCGGATTTCAGAATCGGTAAATGCACTTTGCGTATCATTGCCCAGCCATGTAACCCCAACCCCATCGCCGCTTCATCGATGCTGGGCGTAATACGCTGCATCGCTCCTGCAATAGGATAATGACTAACCGCCATGAAACGGATCAAATAGGCAACCAGCATAACGACTAATGTTCCCTGAATAATCAGACCTGTTTCAATTTGAAAGAACTGCCAAATCATTTCGCTCATTTGACCGTCTAACCAGGCAAGTGGTACAAAAACACCAATGGCCAAAACAGCACCAGGCAGCGCATAGCCAATCGTTGCCGAACGCACTGCAAAACGCATGCCCGCACCAGGATAGCGACGCGCCGCATACAACACTACAAGAACAACCGAACAGGTGAGCAAAGCCGCCAAACCAGATAACGACAGCGAATGCCAAAGAAAACCCAGATACCGCTGCGTATCAAAGTCATCACCAATCGATTCCAACGTCCATAAACATAACTGCGTTACCGGCAAAATAAATGCAAAAAACAACACCGCCATAACAAAGCTCATTACGAAAAAATGATGCCAGCCAGTGAGTGGTATCCGATCTGCACGTTGGCTTCTTTTGGTTTCAGCATAACGCATCCGTGCACGGAATTGTTGCTCCAATACGATAATTACGAAAACAATAATAATCAGCAATGAAGCCAACTGGGAGGCAGCAGGTAAGGAAAACATACTAAACCATGCTTTGTAAATTGCCGTCGTAAAGGTGTCGTAATTAAACACCGCAACCGTACCAAAATCCGCCAATGTTTCCATCAGCACCAGCATCGCACCACCTGCAATCCATGGGCGAGCCATCGGCAAAACCACCTTAAAGAAGCCTGCCCGACGATTCAAACCCAATGTTTGGGCAGCCTCTAGTGAACGTTTCCCTTGGCTTAAGAATGCATTACGTGCAAGCAAGTAAACATAGGGATAAAAGGCCAGCGTCATGACAATAATGACACCTATTCTGCCACGTATATCGGGAAACCACAGCAAATCGGATTGCAACCAGGTACGTAGAGATGTTTGAATCGGTCCGGTGAAGTCAAACAGGCCCAACGCAACGAAAGCGGTCACATAAGCTGGTATCGCCAGAGGCAATAATAACGCCCAAGAAAAAAAACGGCGCCCTGAAAATTCATAAACCGCAGTAAACCAAGCAAGACTGACACCCAGCAACACTGTTCCCGTCACCACACCCAATGCTAACCAAAAAGTATTCGTCAACAAAAGTGATAACGTAGTCTCGACAATGTGCAACCAGACATCACCAGCGGGTGTAAAAAAGGACGAAACAACAACACCAACGGGCACCAGAACCAATGCCGCAACAAAAAAAGGAAACAGACGCAAACTAGCCGTCATACAGTAAAATTTAGCACAATATAAATTCTGTCTCTGTCAGCGTCACTTTCAGCAAAGACCGAGTGATTCACCTTTTATCGATAACCGGCTCGATCCATCAATTTAACCGCCTCGATCTGTAATTCGCCAGCTTTTATAAGATTTATTGGGTTTTGTTTAAAATCTCCCCAGGTCGCCACAAACGGATCGGGCGCTATTTCTGGATTAACCGGGTATTCCATATTCACATCAGCAAATAAATTTTGCGCTTTATCTGAAGACAAGAATTCCAGTAACTTAATTGCCGCTCGTTCATTACGAGCATGGCGGGTAACACCAGCACCGGAAATATTGACATGCACACCACTATTTTCTTGATTCGGCCAGAAAACTGCCAATGGCAATGAAGGATCTTTTTTCATCAAGCGGCCATAGTAATAAGTATTGACAATCGTCACATCACATCGACCAGCTGCTACAAATTCCATCGCACGGGTATCATCAGACACTGGATCAACTGCCAAATTACCCACCCAGCCTCGTATAATCTGCTCTGTTTTTTCCTCGCCGTGTTCGGCAATCATCATCGCCACTAGCGATTGGTTATACACCTTCTTAGAAGTCCGCAGACACAATCTCTTATTCCATTGTGGTCCCGCTAAATCTTCGTAAGTGGAAAGTTTTGCAGGATCAACTCTCCTGGTATTATAAATCAGCGTTCTAGCACGTATGGACAAACCAAACCACTCATTATTTGGATCACGCAAATGCTCCGGAATATTAGCTGATATCACCTCCGAGGAAATGGGTCTTAACAATTTCGCCTGTGCAGCCGCCCATAAATTACCGGCATCTGCTGTGATAAACATATCCGCCGGTGTGTTTCTGCCTTCCGCTTTAAGACGGGCCAGTAGCGCACCTTCTTTGTCTGTTGTGTACTTCACCTGTATGCCTGTTTCCTTAGTAAACTCATCAAACATCGGTTTAATCAATCGCTCAGTCCTCGCCGAATAAACAACCACCTCCTCTGCGAGAACCGGGGGTATAACAAACAGGGAGATGAAACAAGACAAAGCAATAGCAAAATAATACTGGTGACTTCTTAACATGAAAAGACTTCCAAACAAGTAGAAAAGAATAGAATAACGAACAGGCACTATATTACGAATAAGAACAATTATCAATTAATCACTTGAGAACTTCACTTTCCTCAGAAATACTAGTACTCCGTCTACTTGAAATTGTACAGAGACATATCAACATGACCCACCAAAGGCAACTTAACCCCCCACGGATCACGTGTAACACCGAAGGTCAAACCAAGTAAATTAAGCTCCAAACCTTCCACGCTACTAACTAAAACACCAAACAAACCAAACACAGAGAATTGAAGGCCAGTTCCACTTGGTGGCAATGATATAAATCTGTAACCCAGATAATCCTTTCCTATTGCGGTTGGTGGTAGATCAAGCGCCAATTCAGGCACAGCACGTGAAACCCATGCTGTGAAAGTATTTGAGTTAGGTCCCGGCCAGACCGTATAGCGCCGTGCATAGGGATATTCATACGCCACTTGATCAATACGTTGAATCAACTCATCCACACCGGCACCTTTTTTCTCGGCCAACACGACGGGCATGCTCCCATACCAACGTCGATCAGGGACATTGTCATAAACCGCTAACACAGACAGTCGACGACGCTGTCGCCAACCAATGACTTCATAGATCGTATAGGTGTCTGCATCGGACGGTTTGACCGCAAACCAAGTATGAATACCAAAGTAACCGCGCCAGCCATACGCACGTGCGCCATAAACTTGTATGATTGCTTCCGGGGTAACTGCTGGGTCGGGAGCAAGACCGGCGGAGTCACGGCTTGTTGTCCACCACTTTGCGTGAACCTCATAAGCTACAGTAGTAAAAACAAAACTAACCAGTAATAAAACCACGACCTTCAGGTTTCTTAAGTGGTTTCTATTATTCACCCTAAACCCCTCAGTTGCTGAGATTCAAACACTGAACAAATGTAACTTTCCTGCTTGCTCAAAGCACAAAATTCGAGTTTACACGTGTAAATGATCATTTTGTGCCGCAGAAATGTTGAACACTAAGAGGCTGTCCGAGAATAGTGATCGTAGCGAGGGGAAGTAATTTTGAGGCAGATTTTTTGATCATTTGAGGCGAATAGTTGTTTTATTTAACGAAAATGATCGGAAAATCTGGCCAAAATAGCTTTCCCGCAGTAGATCACTCTATTCTCGGACAGCCTGACTAGGGGTAAACTAAATAATCACTGCTTTGATTCCTTCAAGTTTTTCAAATAGATTCGCAAATCTTTTTTAACTTCCGGAGCCAATAGATATAACCCAATGATATTTGGAATTGCCATGGCAAAAATCATTGAGTCTGTAAATAAAATAATGTTCGATAATTGAGTCGATGCACCGATCACGATAAATAAACAAAACATCAATTTATAAGTGTTTTCGACCACATCATATTCTCCAAACAAATAGGTCGCACATTTAAGACCATAGTAAGACCAGGAAATCATTGTTGAGTAGGCAAACATAAACACGGTCAACGATAGAACATAAGGAAACCACGAGATTCCTGAAGCAAAAGCACGTGAGGTCAACTCAACGCCTTCAATACCATTACCTTCAACATAGGTACCTGAAATGACAATAACCAACGCGGTCACCATGCAAATCACCACGGTATCAATAAATGGCCCAAGCATGCCAACCATGCCCTGACTAACTGGCACATCAGTTTTGACTGCGCTATGCGCAATTGCTGATGAACCTAAACCCGCTTCATTGGAAAAAGTCGCTCGTTGCACACCCATCAACAATGCACCCATCAAAGCACCAATCCCTGCCTCTGGATATAATGCCATTTCAAAAATAGTCTGGATCGCATCGGGAATGGTCGCATAATGCATACCAATCACAACGAAACCTGCAAGAATATAAGTAATCGCCATAATCGGCACAACCCGGCTAGCCACCGCAGCGATCCATTGAATGCCACCAATGATGACCAAGCCAACCAAAATGGCCATAAATACGCCAAACAGCCAACCCCGCTCAGCCAAAAAACCCGTATTACCACCAGTAACAATCATTGCTTGTTGATACGCTTGATTAGCCTGAAACAAGGCGCCAGCACCAACTGTTCCACCAATACAACACACCGCAAACAGTCCAGCCATAAATTTGCCCGTACGCGGCTTTTTAAGCCGCTCAAAAGCACTACGCAAATAATACATGGGACCGCCTGATATGGCCTCCGGATGACGTTTTGATCCATGCTGGCGGTATTTCACGCCCAAAGTGACTTCGACAAACTTAGTCGACATACCAAACAGGCCCATAATCGCCATCCAAAATGCGGCGCCAGGACCACCCACAGAAATCGCGACCGCTACACCAGCGATATTTCCCAAACCAACCGTGCCAGACAAGGAAGTCATCAACGCCTGGAAACGATTAATTTCACCATCAGCATTTTTGTTATCGAATTTTCCACGCAATACTTCAATCGCATGGCCAAAACACCGAACATTAATAAACCCCAAATAAACCGTAAAAAATAACGCGGCCAGAACCAACCAAACTAATACCAGTTTAATCTCGAGTCCCATCAGTGGGACACTGTAAAAAATGACTGATGCGACAGCATTTGAGATGGGCTCAAATGCTGTATCAATTGCTCTATCGATTTCCATTAAATTAAAAACTCCTTCAATACAACGTCAATTAGTGGCTCAATTCACGTCGTACCGCTTTGACTTTATTAACCACCATTTATTGCCAATCTTCAGAAAGGAAGACAAAAACCGGTTTTACCTGGCAATACGATTCCATCGATAGCAGGTAAACTCTAAAAATTATTTTGCACCCTCATTCTATAACCCGACATTCTGCCATATTTTACTTAAGTAATGGATGCTCATACCTTCGCCAATTTCTTAACCAGGGTGGTTTTATGCCTCTCATGAACAAAATCAACCTTAGTTTTTTTATTTCATGGTGCCTGATTTCACAACTGGCCATCGCGACAGAAGTATATCGAAGTGAAGACGCCCAAGGCCGGGTCACTTACTCAGACCAAAATACTGTCGGCTCAACACAAATTGTTATACCCGACAAACCTTATCGCACACTGAAATTTGTCAAACGGGTCTATGATGGTGACACGATTATTCTTGAGGACGGACAACGAGTCCGGTTATTAGGCGTCAACACACCGGAAATAGAAAGTCGTTTTCGAGCAAGTGAATCTGGCGGCGTCGCTGCTAAAGAATGGTTGCAACAACAAATACAAAAACAAGGCAAAAAAGTGTATTTGGCGCTTGATGAAGAGAAACATGATCGATACAAGCGGTTGTTAGCACATATCTACTTGCCGGATGGTAAACATTTGAATTTGGCTTTAATTGAAAACGGATTAGGCGTTATTAATATCATCCCGCCCAATATCCGTCACGCCGACAAGATGCTTAAAGCACAGCAACAAGCTGAAGAACGACATTTAGGTGTTTGGTCCATTCCGAATTATCAGCCTCGCCCACTCGCTCAAATTACTGATCAACGAAAAGGATGGCAACGTTTTATTGGTACGGCAAAATCAATTAAACAAAGCAGAAAATATACGCGACTAATTTTTGATCACAATACGGTTGTTCTAATTGCCAATGACAATCTTAAATTATTTCCAAAACTAGAAAAGTATCTTGGGGAGGAAATTGAAATCCGTGGATGGGTATCTCGAAGTAAAGAACAGCGCTCCATCTTAATTCATCACCCCAGCGCACTGTTATTTCGCTAGAAAGCAATCCAGCCTAAAACCCGCCGTATCGATTGCGCTTCCTAAAACTGATTTTAGGAATAATTAGCCCCAATAGCAGCCCACCAAACAACACTAGAGCGCCGGTAACAAACCATTCTCTATCCTTATTGCTTCCCAACGCATCATTTTCTTGTTGCAATTGGTTAAATTTCTGCGCTGTGACCGTTAATCGCTGACTCAATTCTTTATTTTGCATATCAATTGCTAACACATCAGCCGCAGTTCGTTTTATTTCTGTCAGTTGATCCTGCAATTGTCTATTTTCTTCCTCTAGCGCCTTAATCCGTTTATTCGCATCATCGTACTCATTTTTTATCGTATTAAATTGTGTGCGTAGCGAACTACCTTTCGCATCAGTATTAGTTAACTGTTGCGTTAACCGTTCTAATTGGGCTCTTGCAGCTGGCTCTCTCATCAAATAACGCGTCAATACCCAGCCTTCGGTGCCAGATGGTGTTTGCACTCTGGCATAACCAATCTCTTCGTCGATCTCAAGTATCTCAACCGCAGCGCCACTTTTCAGCATGCGCTGAATTGAATGACTGCTACTTGGCCCGCTTCTCAAGGTAATCTCAAATTGATCCGTTACATAACGCGTATCCGCATAGGCTATTGATGATAAAAACAGACAAAAACTTAAGAAAACCTGCTGAGCAACAACATTACTTTTTTTCATATGTTTGAACTAAAGCCAGAATAAAATTATTAATATTAATACCGCATTCCAAAAAGACCCAGATACTGGGACGCGAAAGTTTTAATATGTTCTCGCCTTCGGTGGAAAAGATTCAACCGTTAAAGGCTTCAATCGTACCGGCTTATAGTCGAGTCGGCGATCTTCGCTAAAATATAAGGTATGCTTTAACCATTTATCATCATCTCGCTGAGGGAAATCGTCTCGTGCATGCGCACCACGACTTTCACAACGTGCTTCCGCTGAAATCATTGTTGCCATAGCCACTTCAATCAGGTTGTCCAACTCTAACGCTTCTATGCGTGCCGTATTAAACACTTTGCTTTTATCGTTAATCTCAGTACGATTAACACGCTCAGCCACATGCTTGATTTTCTCCACACCTTGTTGCAGCATATCTTCAAAACGAAAAACACCACAATAAGTCTGCATGGTCTTTGCGAGTGCTTGTTTCACTTCAGACACACGCTCGCCACCCTTCTCACTATCTAAACGCGCCAAACGTGCCATGGTTTTATCAGCCGCTTCATCGGTCAAAGGTTTATGGTGTGGGTTTCTGGCTAAATCTTCTATGATCTGATTAGCAGCAGCACGCCCAAAAACAACCAAATCCAACAAGGAGTTCGTCCCTAAACGATTAGCACCATGTACAGAAACACAAGCACACTCACCCACCGCATAGAATCCAGAAACCACTTCTTCCGGGCCTGTTTTATACGGCGCAACCACTTGCCCGTAAAAATTAGTGGGAATTCCACCCATCATGTAATGTGCTGTTGGAATCACGGGAATCGGATCATGAATCGGATCAACACGCGCAAATTTCATCGCCAATTCACGAATACCAGGCAAACGCGACTTAATGATATCCGCACCCAAATGATCCAGTTTTAGTAGCAAGTGATCACGATCTTCGCCACAGCCCCTCCCTTCTTTAATCTCTACGGTCATCGAACGCGCCACCACATCACGACTGGCCAAATCCTTTGCATTGGGTGCATAGCGCTCCATAAACCGTTCACCGGATTGATTGAGTAGATAACCACCCTCGCCTCTTACCGCCTCGCTAATTAATACCCCGGCACCATGTACACCGGTTGGGTGAAATTGCCAAAACTCCATGTCTTCCAATGGAATACCGGCACGCGCCGCCATACCCAAACCATCGCCAGTATTAATCAGTGCATTGGTACTCGCCTGGAAGATGCGCCCTGCGCCACCCGTTGCAAACAAAGTTGCTCTGGCTTGCATGATCATCACTTCACCTGTTTCCATCTCAAGCGCAGTAATACCTAACACATCTCCCTGTTCATCTCGAATCAGATCCAGCCCCATCCATTCAACAAAGAACTGAGTATTCGCACTGACATTACGCTGATATAACGTGTGTAGTAACGCATGGCCAGTTCGGTCAGCTGCCGCACAAGATCGTGTCGCCTGCGCGCCACCAAAATTTTGTGATTGGCCACCAAACGGTCGTTGATAAATCTTGCCGTTCTCCAAACGGTCAAATGGCATTCCGAAATGCTCTAGCTCGTACACAACTTCATTCGCCTGACGGCACATGAATTCAATCGCATCCTGGTCACCCAGATAATCTGAACCTTTTACCGTGTCGTACATGTGCCAATGCCAATTATCCTCTGTCACATTCCCCAACGAAGCGGCGATTCCACCTTGCGCAGAAACAGTATGTGACCGAGTGGGAAACACCTTTGACAACACCGCCACCTTCAGCCCGGCCTCCGACAGTTGCAACGCTGCACGCATACCCGCACCACCGGCACCAATAATGACTACATCAAATGTTCTTTTGGTTATTGCCACATTAGCTCCACAAAATTTCAGCCGTCCAAACAAGATAAAACAGCAATGCAATAATCACCAATATCTGCGCTGTCAAACGAATGGCTGTTGGCTTCACGTAATCCATCAACACATTACGAACACCGACCCAAGCATGCCAAAAAAGCGACAGAAAAAACAAGAAAGAGGCAATTCGCATCCATTGATTGGCAAAAACCGTCTGCCAAGCCACATGATCTTGCGGGGACACGATAAAAATAACAACCGCCAATACGATCAAATAAACAATCATCAATACAGCAGACACACGCTGCACCAACCAATCTTTTAGACCATAATGCGCACCGGTTACAATCCGTTCAGTGTGTTTTACCATATTGCCATACCTATTAACAACGTCAGCAAAACGCCTGCTATCAGCACCACTCTACTCGTCATGCGAGTTTGCTCTAGCGTAATACCAATATGCAAATCCAGTGCTAAATAACGAATTCCCGCGCATAAATGATGCAAAAAAAACCATAACCCCAGAAAACAAACTGTTTTAATAATCGGATTCGATAAATAAACCAATAGTTGCTGATAACTTTGCTGGGAATCCAACATCATTTGGAAACCATATAAAATCAATGGAATGCCTGGAAAGAACAACAGAACACCACTGACTCTATGAAAAATAGACACAACTGCCGGTAAGGGAAGCTTGATCTTAAGGAGATTCAGATGTTTGGGGCGTTTATTTTGCAATTTTACTTCCATATGCCATATAGGAAATTCTAAGGTAGAAGATTACAAAGCTCAGATAAAGTTCTAAATTAGCAATAAGTTTAGTCTGTTATTTTGAACGACACAAGGCAAAACTGCGACCATGTTTCAATCACTTGAAATTTAAACTGTAATATCAGTATCAAGTAGACAGAGTACTAGTAAATCGCTCTTTTGCGTCATTTTAAACTTGATGCGCTTCATCGAACTAAGCCCGCATGATAAAATCGCTCTGGTTTTGTAACTACTCAGTATATTCCGGTAACTGTTCTGATTGCCTCTAGAATTCATCAATTCAAGGCGCAAAATGATGGATTCTAGGCGTAAGCTGAATAGTTACCAGATTTTTATCATTAATATAGCACTTATCAACATTTATTTGCACATGATACAGCTCACTATAAACGGTCAAGCAGAACAATTCGACAACCCAATCAATGTCACACAACTCATTGATCATTTATCCCTACAAGGCAAACGAATTGCCATCGAGCGCAATGGCGAAATTGTTCCGCGCAGCCAATTTACCGATCAAATTTTGACTGATGGCGACCAGCTGGAAGTGGTCATCGCCGTCGGTGGCGGTTAAAAACCAAATTACTGATATACAACCATAGGATCTCATGGATAACCTCATCATTGCAGATAAATCTTACCACTCTCGATTGTTAGTTGGAACGGGAAAATACCAGGATTTCAACGAGACACGTTGCGCGATTGAAACCAGTGGTGCTGAAATTATTACTGTCGCAATTCGGCGGACAAACATTGGGCAGAACCCTGGCGAACCAAACTTATTAGAAGTTATTTCGCCTTCTAAATACACCTTATTACCGAATACTGCCGGTTGTTATACGGTTGAAGATGCCGTGCGCACATTACGCCTGGCTCGTGAATTATTGGATGGCCACCGTTTGGTCAAACTAGAAGTATTAGGCGACCCTAAAACCTTATACCCGAACATGGTCGAGACCATCAAAGCTGCTGAAATTCTAATTAAAGAAGACTTTCAAGTGATGGTTTACACCTCCGACGACCCCATTATCGCCAAGCAATTAGAAGAAATCGGTTGTGTTGCCATCATGCCGTTAGCTTCTCTCATAGGCTCTGGCATGGGCATTCTGAACCCATGGAATCTGCAAATCATCATTGAAAACGCCAAAGTCCCGGTTCTGGTCGACGCAGGTGTTGGCACCGCATCAGATGCCGCCATTGCAATGGAGCTAGGTTGCGACGGGGTATTAATGAACACCGCGATTGCTGCGGCCCAGAACCCTGTCTTAATGGCATCAGCCATGCGTAAGGCAGTTGAAGCCGGACGCGAAGCCTACCTGGCAGGTCGCATGGCAAAAAAACTATATAGTGCCAGCCCAAGTTCGCCAGTTAGTGGCGTTATTGCCAGTTCAAGCCCTCAACAGGCCAACAAGTAACTCGCTGATCGCATTAGCTTTACTCATCACTAAAGAAACTTTCCGCCACTTATGACAAAAACAATACGCAGCTTTGTTCTGCGTCAAGGTCGCGTTTCAAATGCACAACGCCGCGCCTGCGAAGAACTGCTACCTAAATATGGCATTGCTTTTTCTGCGGAATTACTCAATCTTGATCAAGTTTTTGGTCGCCAAGCACCAAAAATTCTAGAGATTGGTTTTGGTATGGGAGAAACAACCGCAACTATTGCCGCAGCCAACCCCAAAAATGATTACCTCGCGATTGAAGTCCATACCCCCGGCGTAGGCAGTCTGTTAAACCAAATCGAGACGCTAGGCTTAACCAATCTACGTATTATCCAACACGATGCTGTGGAAGTTTTAACAACCATGCTGAATCAAGAAAGTCTAGACGGCATCCACATTTTCTTCCCCGACCCTTGGCCCAAAGCCAAGCATCATAAACGCCGCCTGATACAACCCCTCTTGGTCAACCGCTTATGCACGCACCTTAAACCAGGCGGATATATTCACGCTGCTACGGATTGGGCTGACTATGCAGAGCAAATGCTGGAAGTCTTCAGCCATGAACCTCAGCTGATTAATACGGCCAAGGATTATGCGCCACGCCCTGACTATCGCCCGCAGACAAAATTTGAACAGCGCGGGCTTAAATTAGGACACCAAGTCTGGGATCTTATTTTTACTAAAAAATATAACTTAAATTATGGCGCCTAGATTGACGCTAATGATTGCGTGTTACAGAAAAAGTCGCCAACTGTAATAAACAATCTTTATATTCAGATTCTCGCAATGGCATAATGGCCGCTATAGCCGTATCCACTTCGGCCTGCGCACACTTCCTAGCATAGTCCAGCGCATTGGTTTTCTGAATCACCTCAAGCACTGGTTGGAAACCATCCGCCCCTCCTTTCTCAATTGCACTACGAACAATCCCAGCTTGTTCAGGTGTGCCGACTTTCATCGCGTAAATAAGTGGCAACGTTGGTTTACCCTCAGCAAGATCATCACCCAAGTTCTTCCCGGTATCCTGATTGTCTCCAGAATAATCCAATAAATCATCAATTAATTGAAACGCGGTACCTAAATGCATACCATAAACAGCAAGCGCGCGTTCTTCGTCTGGCGTAGCATCGCCCAGAATAGCGCCTAACCGGCTGGCAGCTTCAAAAAGTTTGGCTGTTTTAAAGCGGATAACTCTTAAGTAATTGTCTTCATCAACGTCAGGGTCACGACAATTCAACAATTGCAAAACTTCACCTTCCGCAATCGTATTGGTCGCATCCGCCAAAACCTGCATGACGCGCATATTATCCACTTCAACCATCATCTGAAAAGCACGCGAATAGAGAAAATCACCGACTAACACACTGGCCGCATTGCCAAACAGTGCATTGGCTGTTTCTTTGTTACGGCGCAATTCAGATTCATCGACAACATCATCATGCAATAATGTTGCCGTATGGATAAACTCAACAACCGCAGCTAAGTGATGTTGATGCTTACCGGAATAACCAAACGCACCGGCAGATAAAACCACCAGCGCGGGACGTAAACGTTTACCACCACTATTAATTATATATTTACTGACTTGCTGGATAAGCGCCACATGGGAATGTAACTTATCCCGTATGACATCATCTACAATGCTCATGTCTTGAGCAATAAAGCTTCTAATATGTTCGATTGACACGACGTTACCTTGAAGAAAACGCTATGTTAGGAATTACTATGCCATAGTGTCAAGTATAAAGATGAAAACAATTCAATTTTCCACCACAACAGACCGCTAATTATGTATAATCTCGGGTTCTGTGAAAGAGATGTATGGAGCTTAATTATATGTATGCGGTCATAAAAACCGGCGGTAAGCAGTATCGTATCCAAGTTGGTGAAAAATTAAAAGTTGAACAACTTAAAGCTGAAAACGGCAGTGAACTGATTATTGATCAGGTGTTAATGGTTGCCGATGGAGACAAGGTGTCAATGGGCGCACCGCTCGTTGATGGTGCAACAGTTAGCGCAACGGTTCTAGGACAAGGGCGCCACGACAAAATCCGCATCTTTAAAATGCGTCGTCGCAAGCATTACCAAAAACACCAAGGTCACCGACAGAATTACACTGAAATCCAGATTACCGGTATTTCAGCATAAAAGGAGCACAAAATGGCACATAAAAAAGCAGGCGGCAGTTCTAGAAATGGACGCGACTCACAATCGAAACGTTTAGGTGTAAAACGCTATGGCGGAGAGTTAATTACAGCCGGGTCAATCATCGTTCGACAGCGAGGAACACAATTCCACCCCGGCGAGAATGTCGGCATGGGGAAGGACCACACTTTGTTTGCTAAGGTTGCCGGTAAAGTCAGCTTTACCATCAAGGGCGCACACAAACGTAAAACCGCAAATATCACACCTGTCAGCAACTAATAAACAATCTGCTCTTTTTTGTGGTAATTGTATAAAAGCCCTGTCTTGATGACCGGGCTTTTTTATTGCTCACAAAACAACCTTTAACCCGATACACGATGGAAGTGCTTAATTGCAATCATTCCACCTCACACATCCCAAATAGCCAGCAAAAACCTTATGAAGTTTATTGATGAAGCAAAGATAGAAGTGATCGCAGGCAATGGTGGCAATGGTGTCGCCAGTTTCCGTCGGGAGAAATACATTCCCAAAGGCGGTCCAGATGGCGGAGATGGCGGACGCGGTGGTAGCATTTATGCCATTGCAGACCGAAACATTAACACTCTAATCGACTATCGTTTTGCGCGCCTATATCGCGCCAAAAACGGACAAAATGGTCGCGGCTCAGAGCGTTATGGCAAAGGTGCAGATGACATCATATTGCGTGTTCCTATTGGCACACTAATTAAAAACATCAACACTGGCGAGATCATCGCCGATCTAGTTGATCATCAACAAAAAATATTATTAGCGCATGGCGGTTCTGGCGGATTAGGCAACATTCATTTCAAATCGAGTACTAACCGAGCACCACGCCAATTTACTAATGGCGAACAAGGCCAGGAATTCGAGCTCAAACTAGAATTAAAAGTGCTGGCTGATGTGGGATTACTGGGCATGCCAAATGCCGGAAAATCAACCTTGATCCGCGCGGTATCTGCTGCGCGCCCGAAAGTGGCCGATTACCCCTTTACCACGCTGCAACCTAACTTAGGCATGATCCGTGTCGATCAAAGCCGCAGTTTTGTCATGGCTGATATTCCTGGATTAATTGAAGGTGCTGCCGAGGGTATTGGTTTAGGGCATCAGTTTTTAAAACATTTGACGCGCACCGGACTGTTATTACATGTAGTAGACATGATGCCGTTGGATGAAAATACCGACCCCGTGCATGAAGCACAGGCATTAGTTGAAGAATTGCGTAAATACGATGAATCGCTTTATCACAAACCACGTTGGTTAGTGCTCAATAAGACCGACATGCTACCAGAAGGACAACGTGAGAAGATCTGCAATCAATTTCTTAATCAACTTTCGTGGGATGGACAATACTTTATGATTTCCGCCTTGACAGGTGACGGCTGTAAACATTTAACCTATGCCATTATGGATCATTTAGAAAAAGCACAAGCAATGGAACTAGAAAGGACTCAACAACAAACCGGCCCGATAGATCACTAGACCATTATGCAAACCATTTTAAAACAAGCCCAACGTATTGTTGTCAAAGTGGGCAGCAGTCTTGTCACAAACCAAGGCAAAGGATTGGATCATGCAGCTTTAGCACGTTGGTCCGCTCAAATTACCGAGCTTAAACAAATGGGCAAGGAAATCATCTTAGTCTCATCCGGCGCCATCGCCGAAGGCATGCAACGCCTGAACTGGGACAACCGCCCCACTGCTCTATATGAATTACAAGCTGCTGCAGCCGTTGGACAAATGGGTTTGGCTCAGGCGTACGCTTCCAGTTTTTGTCATCATGCACAACAAACCGCACAAGTCCTGTTAACACATGAAGATTTATCCAACCGCAAACGGTACTTAAATGCCCGTTCAACCCTCACCACACTGTTAAAACTAAATATTATCCCCATCATTAACGAAAATGACACGGTAGCATTTGATGAAATTCATTTTGGTGATAACGACACACTCGCCGCTTTGGTTACAAACCTGGTAGAAGCGGATGTTTTGGTGATTCTAACTGATCAACCCGGTTTATTTACCGATGACCCACGTAAAAATTCAGAAGCAAAACTATTAGAAGAAGTCCATTCAGGCGACTCTAAACTTGAAGAAATAGCTGGTGGTGTAGGCAGCCATATTGGCAGTGGCGGTATGCTAACCAAAGTCATTGCCGCAAAACGTGCAGCCCGTAGTGGCGCGCACACCATAATCGCCTCCGGCCACGAAGAAAATGTATTATTCCGATTGGCACAGGGCGAATCTATCGGTACTCGATTGCTAGCACGAATTCCCATATTGGCTGCTCGCAAGCAATGGTTGGCTGATTACTTACAAGTACGCGGCACAGTGACGCTGGACGACGGCGCCATCAAAGCACTCTCGGCAGATGGAAAGAGTCTATTGCCAATTGGCGTGATCAAAGTCAGCGGGAATTTTGAACGCGGCGAGGCTGTCTCGTGTCTGAATCAACAGGGCCATGAGATTGCTCGTGGACTAATCAATTATAGCGAGAAAGAAACCCAACAAATTCTCAGACAACCCAGCAGCGAGATTAAAAACATACTGGGTTATGTTGACGAAGCGGAGTTAATTCACAGGAATAATTTGGTATTGCTTTAGCCTAAATATTGCACCAATTACTGGAAAGGGCCTGGAATCTTAACGATGAATCAAACATCACCTTTTGATAAAAACACACACCGTATTGCTGCTATTGATTGGATGCGAGGTATTGTCATGATTCTCATGACACTTGATCACGCCTCCGGTTTTTTTAATAACGGACGGGTTTTTGCCGATTCCATCTTACTTTACGAAACAGGCGATACCCTCGCTGCGGATCAATTCCTAACTCGTTGGATCACCCATATTTGTGCACCAACATTTGTTTTTTTGGCAGGAACAGCCATCGCAATAAGCACCGTACAGCGACAAAATGACGGCATGAGTAACGCTGAAATTGATCGTGATTTACTCATGCGTGGCGCATTTATTGCATTACTGGACCTTTGCCTACTATCACTGGCCTCTGGAAAAATAGTACTGCAAGTACTCTATGCCATCGGCTTCAGCATCATACTGATGACTTTCTTGCGCCGTTTAGGCGCACGATTACTTTTCTTTATTGCTATGATTATTTTAATCGGCAGTGAAGCCTTACTGATTGGGCTATGGGAACCCGGTGGCGACGTTCCACTATGGCTAGCACTAACTTTTGCGCCTGTATTCGGCCAATCCTATTCAGTGATGTACCCCGTTATGCCGTGGTTGGCGATGATGATGCTGGGATGGGCGTTTGGTCAACGACTTATGTCCAGGCAGACCGGTTTATGGTCTACACAGCGCCTATTAATGGTCAGTGGCAGCATTGCTTTGATCGCATTTGTGATGATTCGCAACCTAGATGGTTATGGCAACATGTTTATGCTGCTAGAAGGCAACACACTGACGCAATGGCTTCATATCAGCAAATACCCACCAAGCTTGGCTTATACATTACTGGAATTAGGATTAATGGCAATCATCCTGGCAGCACTACTACGGTTAGAAGGATTGATTCAAGCAAAGAACAATGAACCTGTTCTTTTATTTGGACAAACCGCTTTATTTTTCTACCTAGCTCATTTTGGGGTGTTAGCGGTATTAAGCCAAATATTAGATCGCGGCGGCCTGGAACAAGCCTATTTATATGCCTTACTGGCACTCATAATCTTGTATCCGATATGCCGCCTTTATCGCGCCATAAAATGGCGCAATCCACAGAGTCTGTTACGTTTCCTGTAAAAACAACGACGGATAGCAACTGTTCAGATTGTCCTTAGAGTTCACCATTTTTGCATTACAAAATGATCATTTACACGTGTAAACTCACATTTTGCGCCTTGAACTGATAAATTCTAGGGGCAATCAGAACAGTTACCGCAATACACTGAATAGTTACACCAGTCTCAGGTTAACCATTCTTCCACTTTCGTATCGCGGCAAACACCTGCACAGGATCAGTAATCTCTTGTTGAATATACTGACAAGCACTTTGTATCACTTCTGGCTGATCACAACGAAAAAAGGGATTGCTCTCTTTTTCCTTTAGTATAGTCGTCGGCAACGTCGGTTGATTCTGTGCACGCAGTTGTTGCGCACTTTTTTCTAAGGCTGATAACGTCAGATTCCCAGGCTCCACCATTCTGGCAAATTGCATATTTGCCAAAGTATACTCATGCGTACTATAAACTAATGTTTCTGCAGGCAAGTTGACCAATTTTTGGAGTGACTGATACATTTGCTCCGGCGTCCCCTCAAAAATTCGTCCGCAACCACATGCAAATAGTGTATCTCCGCTAAATAGTATCGGCGGTTCATTTTCCGCATAATAAACAACATGACCAGCAGTATGTCCCGGAGTCTCTAATACCGTCAAAGCCAATGACAACTCTGGCAAACAAACCTGATCGCCTTCCTTTACCGGGTTTGTTATCGCGGGGATTGATTCATTATGTGGGCCATAAACAGGCACTTTAAATTCCCCACATAACTGAGCAATACCGCCAGTATGGTCACTATGGTGATGGGTGACTAGAATGGCTGTTAGTTGCAGATATTTCTGATTGATATATTCTAATACTGGAGAGGCATCACCTGGGTCAACAACAGCAGCAACATTTTCATTGTGTATAACCCAGATATAATTATCTCGAAAAGCTTGAACAGGATAAATTGTTAGCATAATATTTTTACTAAAGTTTCACTCTTTGCTCTGGAGCAAGCATTTAGCCTAGAATCCTCAGTTGGATGGTGCTTAGAGTGCATTGTTGTTTATTTTTGGCAAGGCGCAGTGAGAAGTGAACCAGTTCACAACGAAGTGCAACGCAGCAAAAGATAAAGAACAGTGTGCTAAAAGCATCATAGCGTAGCTCTCCCTTTGAGTGTGTGGCATTTGACAAAATATTTGTTTTGTTTCATAAGATAGACATTTCTGAAGCGATCAACTGAGGACTTTAGGTTTAGCCGATCATCTTTAAATTTGAGGTTTTATTTCTTGCCTATTCATTCTACGCAACATTTTTCTCCCTATCCAGCAAGAACTTTAACACCGTTACAATGATGATTAATACCCACCGAAATAAAAAAGTTCTAGGCTAATGACAATCCAGACACGCTCCGCTCAACAGTCTGACTATGAATGGCTGTATTCGCTTAATCTGGAAGTCTATCAACATTTAATCACACTGGAATTCGGCTATTGGGACGAAGAAGAAGAACTGGCTTTGTTCCAGGAGGCTTGGGAATCCCAGAAAATCATGCTGATCACAATTGAAGAAGAACGTGCCGGAATGTTTATCCTCAGTGAACAAGATGATCATCTTTGGCTATCAGAAATTCAGATCGCTCCTCAATTTCAAAATTGCGGGCTAGGCAGCCAAGTCATCCAACAATTATTGGCCAAATCACATCAGAAAAACAGACCGTTACGCTTAAGAGTCCTGCATGCCAATTACCGCGCTTATCGATTGTATCAACGCTTAGGATTTCGTCGTATCAGTACGGCCAAGCACCATCATGTCATGGAAGCATAAATAACCTTCAAAACGCTATTTGATTTCATAATCAGCCACTAGCCAAGAATCATCCGGCTGCTTTGCCAATGTAATCGTTTCCATCGCAAGACCTTTTACTACAAACGTGGTATAAAACTGAAGTACAATATACTCTCCATCCGGCAATCCGGATAACGATTCTGCCTGCGCAGCAGTCGCAATATACCGGTTAACCATTGCACCGAGCGGTGTTCGAACAACCTTAATTGACTCAAGCCACTCTAATTCAGTTTTATTTTGCGTTAACTGCGAAGATGATGCGCTCCAACTGTCACTATAACGTTCTTGGTCTACTAGTTCCAGCCAGGATCTCGCACTGTTTTCAACACGCTCAACTAGATCTTCTGCTGCATGTACCATACCGGCACACAAAAACAATAATAATAACGCCACAAACTGTGTCTTCATTTATTCCCCTTATCTCCAGATTAATTTAACAACCACCAAAATATACATAGCAATTGCACACTGAGCTTAAAACCCCTCATGATACAGCCCTACACAAGCAAGGTACTAAATAAATTCAACGCCTGTTTGTACTAATCCAACGAAGTTGATGTTATCTAAATTGAAAGGGGTGTCTGCTGCCTGCAGCGTCAGACTCGCCACAGACACATTACCGCTATCTAGCATGCCTATAAAAGGATTTTTTTCATCCTCACTAGCTTCAACACCAAATAGATTACGCCATAGTAGCGACACGATCTCATCGTGACTACTCGCCCCAACAGCACCAAGCGCTGTACTAGCCAATTGATCATTACTCATGCCACCATCAACTAGGGACAAACCAATACCAACAAACTGTTCATTGTTAACCGCATCATTCCCAAATACAACACCAAGTAACTTAGTCACTTGCCCCGCACCCCCATCTAAATCAAGCGCCACATTAAGATCACTAAAGTTTAATCGTTCTATGTTAACAACGGTATCGTGTCCGTCCGCTCCAGTCTCGTCTATGACAACAAACCCATCTTGACGCTTGTCCAGACTGTAATGGTCAAAAGATTTAGAAAAAACTACCGTATCAATTCCTGCACCACCCGATAAGATATTATTACTACTATTGCCCTTCAACGTATCATCTCCCGAACCACCCTGAGCATTTTCAATCACAGTCTCAAAAGCAATCCAGACATTCGGAACAATTATTTCAGTCGTTAAATCAGTTGCAAACACTGCATTGCCAATATACGAGCCCTCACCTTGCTGCAAATTAACGCTGATATCTTGTTGGCCTTGGTAAACAATTGCATCATTCCTTCCACCACTATCCCAAATCGTTTCATGATAAATTTGATCGTCATCAAAATGATAAGAATCATCGCCACTATGATAGGCCATGTTCTTACCATAGAGATATTGTATTGCTACAATATCCAGTGGCATTGCCGTTGTGGGATCAAATGTAAAGAACGAATCTTGATTGCCCGCAATGGCGGAGTAACTCATAATTGTTTTGGAAATTGTATCCTGTGAAACAGGAAACTCTGGGCTTTCAAATGGATGCTCGAGGCCAAGGGCATGGCCAATTTCATGCATGATGGTAAGGAATGAAAATGTTCCAGGCTCCCATTCTTCTATGGCGCTTGTACTCTCACTTTCTATCCAGATATCACCATTAATCGCAGCCGGATAAGACTCGAAATAGGTCCACGCCTGTGCAGAAAAGTCATTCGTATGTGTATAAGCAACCCGAAGATCGCCAACATTTGCTGCGGATTCAGTAACAACCTCAAATTGTATATCCGCAACATTTTCCCATTGCTGAAGTGCTTCTATGAAATAAGTTTGATCAGAGGACGTAATTGGAGAATATGCCAAATTCCAAGGTTCTGCTGCAAATATCATTGCACCATAGCCGGTAAGTGGATCAGTCGACCAGACTGAACCGTTAGTCGGGAAACTGTAAGTAATAACGGAACTAGCCCATCGCTCCCCCCCGACAATCAAGCCATCCAACATTGGCGTACCCGACAAATCAACAATAAGAATATCACTGGAAGCTTCAGGTGTTGGCATAATCATCACCTTGCAGTTAGGATTAGACAAAAATCATTTGATGATCATACTACTTAATTCGCACATCAGTCTTAAGCATCTGAAGTTTCCATAGTCTTAATTAAAAGATATGGGGAGCCTTCTGGCCATCCAACTGAGGATTCTAGGATAAACGACTATCAAACTAAAAACTTCAGTCGCCTTCTTTCAAATTATTACTTATAAGGTATGAAAATAAAATAGTAATTATTCAGTACATCAAAGTAACTGTTCAGATTGCTCCTATAATTCGTCAGTTCAAGGCACAAAATGTGAGTTTACACGTGTAAATGATCATTTTGTAACACCGAAATGGCGGATTATAGGGGTAAGCTGAATAG
>JAJFJJ010000110.1 GCA_021774195.1 Nitrosomonas sp.
TTTTGTAGCGATCAACTGAGGAATTTAGGATTAAGGCCGGGAAAACGTTTCTTGGCTTCAGTGACCATGTCAACCACAATACGATCATCGGCTTGTCTTGTCATGACGTGATGGTGATGATGCAGGATGAACTGATATTGATCTTCCAGAATACAGACTTTGACGACCAACTCAACAGGCACACCAGCTTTGCCACAGCAAATTTGTTCTATCGCGGTTACGCCGAATTTTGGTCATTTTCAAATAATCGAACACCATTCGTACATTCATCGTCAATTTTCTCATTGTTTCCGAGACACCCCTTAAGTTAATAGCTTTAATTACTCCAACTACAAAACGCCGAAGACGCGAAATATTTTCAGGTCCATGCCCGGTACGAATTCGGCATCTGTCTTCATCAAAGCACCAGTCTAGAATGTAATGACAGATATTTTCAATACACCAATGTCTCCGGTTTATCTCCAATATTTTTTCAGTAGAGGCGTTAAAATCAGCTTGGCTGGTAATACCGTACACTAACTCTCGTGAGACCTTCTTTGTTCTCTTGTTAATTGATTCGCGCTCAATGGCAAATGCTTGCCCGACATAGGGAAAGTCTAAATAGTCGTTGAGCTTGCTGGTCGCCCAGATTTTACGGGTCTCTATACGCCCGTGCCCGGAGTTGGCAATGGTCACGTCAGGTGTCTGGCGATATTTAAAATATTTCTGTAGATCTTCAAATAATCCAGGTTGGTTGGCTTTGACGGTAAAATGATAGTGTGTCCGTTTGCTTTCAACCCAGATTTTCCATTAACAATTTGCAAATAACGAAGAACCAATCAAATAAACAACTTTTTTCGAAACCTCCCGGAAGAAAAACTTGCGGCATAAGCCACTATAATTTAGAGAAACTAGATTATATTCAACAGGTTTCTATAATCCTAGAAAAATCAGTTGACCGCTTAAACCGCATATAAGTGACTGAATTACAAATATGAAAACTGAGCGTTTTGCACACCTTGAAGGTGATTGTAATAACGCTACACAGTTTTGCATTGAATCTTAGGCCACAATACTGTGTTGCCGCTCTTGCCAAGGACTACGGCCATTGTCTGCGAACGGCGCCTTGTCTTGTGACCTAAGATTCAATGCGAACTCTGTGTTCAACTGATTTTTCTAGGATAATGGCTTCCATTAGAAAACTTACCTAATGGAAGATCTAAGTTGATTTTTGACAACGACAGAAAACGGATTATTTTTTCACATATTGAGCCAGAATAATTCCATACTAGCAATATGGAATTAATTTTGAACTTTATACTTAATATGGAAACTTACTATAAGGTAGGAGAGTTTATTGACTAGTTAAATTTTTCTAACCCACAAATTTTAATTTAATAAATGGAGGTTGTTATCATGGCAACGACAATGGGAACATCAAACACAGCCAGTGCTGATTACGACATGTCCTTGTGGTATGACTCCAAATACTACAAGCTAGGCATGGGTACCATGCTGGCGGTAGCAATTTTCTGGATTTGGTATCAGCGTACATTTGCCTATTCACACGGCATGGACTCAATGGAGCCGGAATTTGATCGCGTATGGATGGGCCTGTGGCGTGTACACATGACCCTGATGCCACTGTTTGCATTAGTGGCCTGGGGTTGGATTCTGAAGACCCGTGATACCAAAGAACAATTAGACAACCTAGATCCTAAATTAGAAATTAAGCGTTATTTCTACTGGATGATGTGGTTAGGTGTATACCTGTTTGGTGTTTACTGGGGCGGTAGCTTCTTCACCGAACAAGATGCATCATGGCACCAAGTGATTATTCGTGACACCAGCTTCACACCAAGTCACGTAGTGGTGTTTTATGGTTCATTCCCAATGTACATTGTATGTGGTGTTTCTGCTTACTTGTACGCAATGACCCGTCTACCACTGTATAGTCGTGGCACATCATTCCCTCTGGTTATGGCGATTGCTGGACCATTGATGATTTTGCCAAACGTTGGATTGAACGAGTGGGGCCATGCATTCTGGTTCATGGAAGAACTGTTTAGTGCGCCATTGCACTGGGGCTTTGTGATTCTGGGTTGGGCTGGCTTGTTCTCAGGTGGTATTGCAGCACAGATTGTCACCCGTTACTCTAACTTGACAGACGTCATTTGGAACAACCAGAGCAAAGACATCCTGAATAACCGGATCGTACCTTAATCTGGCTTATTTGAAATTAATTGATTGTGCAATATTGTCCCGCAGTCTGTTTTAAATAGACTGCGGGATAGATAATTCAGATAATCACTTAATTACAAACTAATAAGTAAAGGATATTTCATGATAAGACAAATGAAACAAATATAGCTGTAACGTTCCTATTTCTTACAGCACTCTACGCTGGCGCAGTTGTCGCACATGCAAAAAAACCCCCGATCTTGCAATGCAAGCACAAGTATTAACTCTTCCTCTCCGTATCCTAATTTATCCCGATGTTTGAGAGTAATGATTAAAGATGAGTAACATTGCATCCTTAATTCAAACACTGATCTTGTTTAACAAAGACTTGAAGTTAGCAAGCATAATCAGGAATAATTTCACACACCTTTTCTTAACTCAAGGTTCGTAAAGATCAAAGAAACTGACGGTATAGGTGAATTCAAGTTCAAAGTGTGTTGCACTTTGAACTTGAATTCACCCCACTCAACGCGACCAGCCTTTGTTCCTTAGATAGACCTGGGTCAGATAGTTTATGATGTTGGCCGTATCATTCAAACCGGCGATGCCCATAGCGCTCATTCCGAAGTCGCTGGTGTCACGCATTTCCATAACCGCAGCACTCTTGCCATGCACATTTTCCGGTCCAATCTCGTTGCTCCAGGGATTCTTCATCGCAAGAAAAACGAGATCGGTTCCGCCCGCCAGAACCGAGTTGATCCAGGCACCGGCATATACCGGATTCCCGTTGAACTCGATACCGTCAAAAACCTCATCTCCTACCGCAACATTGGTCTGGTGCAATATCATGTTGCGAATGTTGGTACGCCGAGCCGGGTCGGTCAGCATCTCTCCCGGGTAGGTTTTACCGATAATGTCGTTGCGAACCGATGACAGCATTGATTTGTACATCATGGTCGTGAAGTTCTTTCGATAGCCGCCGCGTCCTGCGTTAGCCGCGCCAGTCAACAAATAATTACACAACAGGACAATCAAACCCTGCATCTCACCCCAGCCCGACCGCTTGGTGTGGAAATTCATCGGGTACATAGCATGCACATCGTTCATAATAGTGTTTGCAGTGGCGTTAGCTGGCTGCGCGCCAAGTGAAACACGATCATGCCTGACATGACCGGGGTATCCTCCAGCTTGGGTTTCGTTTGCGAGGATGCTCCCAATCTTTTTAAGCTTGATTCCCATAGTCGCTTGCGGTGCGAATCGGTTCCAATGTACCGCCGCATCACCACCGACAGGCACCCCTATATGAATATTCAATCCAGTGCCGGGTGCTCCCACATTCGGCGCGTTCTGCACAAGACCGTGGTTCCCTTGAGCATAAGCCTCAACTGCCTGCAGGTTCTGAATCCAAACGGTCGCCATATTCCGAAAGTTCGCTTCCGACATCCGGTCATCGATTGGGTCGGTAACGAATTCTACAATATTCCAGTGATTGTAATTCTCCAGCACAGAAACAGCGTGTCCCGGCAAATGATCCACCATCAGCTTCCCCCCGGGAAACGGCGCTTCTAAATCATCGTTATCAAGCGCCCGATAAGCAGGGCCACCGCCGCCTGGAACCTGTTCAGCAAGAGGAATACCGGTTTCCAGCTCAAAACCGATGCGGCGCTGGACAATCGGCTGGCTTATTTGTACTGAACCATTAATAGCGTCAGACTCGATAGCGTTATTCATTTCCTGCTTTGCCTGCACCACCCCAGCAGCAACCGCCCTCGCCCCCATCAAATCTGCCTCACGCTCCAATCCCTGATTATCATTAACGCCAATCCCATCCTTCATCTGCAT
Organism: Nitrosomonas sp.; assembly: GCA_021774195.1. Lineage (GTDB taxonomy): Bacteria > Pseudomonadota > Gammaproteobacteria > Burkholderiales > Nitrosomonadaceae > Nitrosomonas. The sequence goes on from JAJFJJ010000110.1 coordinate 4,003, forward strand.
CGTAGGCCTAACCCGTCCCTGCGCCTGCTGCACCACATGCCAAGCCTCATGCGGCAAATGCTGCTCTTGCCTCGGCGCCACATGAATATCCGTCCCTTGCGCATAAGCATGCGCATTCAATTGCGCAGGCTCAGACGAGTTATAATGAACTTTGACATGATCCATTGACATGCCGGAAAGATTTTCGATACCCGACTTGAGGTTGTCCGGTAGCCCGGTGTTGTTTTGTTTCTCAGCAGGCGCTTGTTCAAGTTGCGCCGTACTGAATTTTCCTTGTAGTAACTCCTCGTCTTCCACTCGTTGAACCGCGTCAAATTTTCCCTGCATCAATTCATCGTCTTCAACCCGCTGGACCGGCTCGAATTTGCCTTGAAGCGTTTCTTCATCTTCGATACGTTGGGTGACATCAAGCTTGCCCTGCAATAATTCGTCTTCTTCGACGCGCTGAACGGGCTTGAATTGACCTTGCAGTAGTTCTTCTTCACCCTCCACCCGCTGAACCGCATCACCCGTTATCGCAGCCATTTGTTGACGCTGCGCAATCATGCGTGGGCTATTGTGGATTTCTTCGTTGAGCTGTCGTTGTGCAATGGCTTGCGGAGAATTTTTCATCGCCATCATTAATTGGCGCATTTGAGCGGTTGATTCACGATTATCGACAAAGGCCACACTGACGACAGATGCGTCACTTTGCTTACGTTGCTGAGGATCGTTTTGTTGCCGCTCTGATTCAGCCGGTGCGGATTGCTTCATGCACTTCTCCTATTTTTGACGGATTAATCACATTCCGTCACAAACCATCAATACTAAAAAGTTATCTATTAATCATTTTGGTATAGAACAGTTGGTTTCTAGTTTTTTCTACTTACAGAACCACAATCAATAGATCAGCGCCATCTTGTACGACACTTCGGATGATGCAGGATGGCGGGGACGGGGACGGGGACGGGGACGGCATTTCAAGTCTAGCGAACCAAAATCCCCGCCGTTGACCTCTTGAGCCACACCCTCGACCGATTGCTATATTAACCTATGGATTTATGGCGTGTCATGCTGCAAAATACGATAGTAGACCCTGAAACTCCTTCGGGCGCTTCGATCCTTTTGAAGGGATGCAGGAGGAAGCCTCCCCCTGTTGGCCCTGTTTTTAGGTGAAGTGTCGGAATATTTTACAGTGGCACGTTTTGATCGTTTGCTGATTGACCGTATTGCCTCAAAGTTTTCTACTTAGCTATGCCGGTTAGTTTGGTGGGTGGTGTTTCCTTTTTAGGTTTTTTCGCTTCTTTATTCTTTCGTTGCTGACCTTTAGCCATGATAGTACTCCTTAGGTGGTTACATTTATGTGACTCGTTAAATAATTGTAATTACCATTTGTTTCTCCTTCAGTATAGCGAATTCTCAACAGTTTATCGATGCATTTAGAAACGTTCCAGCGGCTTCAAATAACGCCAAAGGCCGGGTTGTAGTTTGGACATAGCGACTCGCCCGATGCGAATGCGTTTCATGGACAGCAGGGTTAACCCAACGGTTAAGCACATGTGAGCGATTTGTCCGGGTGTAATGCCTTTCAGCGCAAAGCGCAGTCGGGTTTCATTTTGCCAGCTGACCTTGATCGGGGACAATGCCTGACCATTAAATTTAATGCCGTGATTAAGCTGCCTAAGGTTATGATTGGACAGTTCTCCGCTTACTTCAACGATATATTCCTGTTCGATGGTGGCAGCATCTTCGGCCAGCTTACGCGCCACTCGCCAGTCCTGTGTGAACACTAATAGTCCGCCTGCATTGCGTTCCAATGGTGAGCATCGCGTCAGTCGGGAAAAATGTTGTTTGAGAGGATGAATGCCGGAATAATCATCCGTCGTATGTGTTGCGGCAGAAATCAATGGCAGTGTATCGACAACATTACTGTCTGCGGTGGGTGGCTGATTAAACAAGATGGTCACAGGCCCAATCGGGTCAAGATTTGCTTTCGGGTGCAGTTCGACCTTTTGTTGCGATACCATGAATTGTGGTTCTTCCACTACTTGTCCATCAACCATGACCCAACCGCCTACAATGTAAAGCTCGGCCTCACGACGCGAGCAGGGAATTAATTTGGCCAGATGTTTTGCCAGGCGAATGGGAGCTGTCATGAAAAGTGTGTCCTGAAAATGAATGACGTCATTGTATGTGCATTGCTGGTTAATCCTAAATCTTCAGTTAACCACTCCTCAGCACTTTAATATACCGTGGATATTCACTTTTACACCGAGCGGATGGTTTTCAGATTGTCTGGCTACGTTGCTCATCGTTGCAGGGAATGACCATGCACCGCTTCGCACCTTGCCAGCCAATCTAAAAACCACACACTCAAACACGTTCAACTGAGGAGTCTAAGATAATTCATGCACTAATCGATAGTCTATTCACTGTAAAATAAAACCATGAATACTACTAAGAAACCCAACTTGGGTGGCATTACCCTTGAAATGATGGTCACACAGCTGGCTGAACAAATCGGCTGGAAAGCCATGGGTGACGCTGTGCCGATACGCTGTTTTACGCACGAACCCAGCATCAAATCCAGCCTAAAATTCCTACGAAGAACACCGTGGGCCAGAGAAAAGGTCGAGCAGTTATATTTGGATCACGCACTTTTTAAAAATATCACATAATCACTCACCGTTCACAGTGATAACAAGCTGTCGACTCCCACCTTGGTTTCGATGTTCGCAAAGATAAATCCCTTGCCAAGTGCCCATATTTAACTGACCGTTGATGATAGGAATGGTCAGGCTGTTACCCAGCAGACTGGATTTCAGGTGTGCGGGTAAATCGTCGCTGCCTTCATTTGTATGGCGATAATAAGGCGCATTCTCAGGGGCTACTTGATTGAAGTAGTCTTCAAAATCCTGACGTACGGTTGGGTCTGCATTTTCATTGAGTGTTAATGCTGCGGATGTATGTTGCAAAAAAATATGTACGATTCCGATTTTGAAATTTCCCAGTTCAGGTAACTGCCGTACTATTTCATTCGTTATCAGATGAAAACCGCGCGCATGCGCTCTTAAATAAATTTGTTTTTGTATCCACATAAATTATTCTTGATAAGTAAACTATTCAGCACCATAACAAAGGCCCAACATTCATACACGACCGATTACCCTCAACTATCCCCTTCAAATTTTCGAACGGCTCTGCTAACGGTCATGTAATGAACACCAAAACATTCCCCAATTTCAGCCATCGAGTATGCGCCAGATAGGTATGCACGCGCCATCGCTTCATTTCTACTTGGATAATTTTGTTGGTTCTTCTCCGGTCTTGTGAGTGTATCTATGTTGCAACATAGAACATGCTCAGGTTATCAGGAACCGATGTTTGTCTAATTTTAAGTTTAAAATATTCTGTATCACGGATTCCCCTGGCACGTTTACGAATCATGCCGAT
>JAJFJJ010000012.1 GCA_021774195.1 Nitrosomonas sp.
TGCGTTGAGAATGTGGGTTGTTGGCAATTACTAATGACGTGAGTTTTTGCAACCCGATTTGATTAAAAGCAAAATCAAAAACCAATAATGTCGCAATTACTGCAGCAGCTTGTTTACGGTCTTCTGGGTTAGGGATGCCAACCAGTACTTCAGCACGCCTATGAGCGATTTGAATATCTGCCAGAGTGACAAGTCCAATCGGTTTAAGATTGCCCGTTAAAACCTTCTGTGTTTTGGTTTCCTGTATTTCTTTATGAATGACCCAATGAACTGATTTAAACCGTGCAACTGAGAACGTATTATTTTTTAATGCAGAAAGCATTGATTCTGGACTCTGGTTTTTGCGCCCCATTGGTAAAAACTGGTCCATAAACGCTTCATTGGCATAACATTGTTGGAGAAAATCAAAATCACTTTCTTTTGCAGTAATTAAGTGAATTTTTTTGCTGCTAATCGACAAGTCCCATCGCTGATCGACCATAAATAACCGGTCCAGTAGATGGGGGTGATTGGGGAAATGCACCAAAGCCTGCGAGATAATGTCGCGGGCCTGTTTGAAATCTTTTTTACCAAATTGCTCGTTAATCAAAGCAACCCAGTAAGATAGTTTAGATTTTGAGGCTACGTCTATAGCAGTGGAGTCATCCATTTTCAGCATCACTTGTTAACGTTCTAAATTTATTCTTTAGTCATTACCCTTTTTCACTTTTGGGGATGCATCGCTCAGAGTAATTGGATGGTCAGTATTGCTACAATACTTTTTTCTGTATGTGATAAAAATCACGGTCTGAATTTTATTGCGCTTACTTGGGCCACTCTTGGTGTGTTTTGCTCGCTAACCTGGAAATTGCACCAGTTGCTAGAGTTTTTAAAGTCTGGCGGTTTTTAAATTGGGCTCATTTTTTTCCTAAAGTAGTTTTAATGGGAGACCTGAGTAATGGGCTTTTCTGTACTTGGCAAATTGTCACGTGACAATTTGCCACATTCTCAAGTTAATTTTCTTTCTCTACAATACAGTTTGCTGGGAATTTGCTTGTGTCCGCAGAAATCGGGACCAGGGTTCTGTCACAGATTTGCCATAAAAGCTGCTTTTTATTGGTCACCTCATTTGTATAGGATATTATGATGACTCATATAGAACAACGAGAAAACCAAGAGTACGAAGAAGATAATATTTGTTTCAGACCGCAGGAAATAGTCTATCAGGCACAGGAAAACAGTCGGCATAGGCAGGCAAAGCTACACGTGTCTCGTCTTATTGATAGTGCAAGTAACAAGAATCATGCATTCACTCCTGCAATGCGAGAGCTACTAGAAGCAAGTTTTACTTTGCAAACAATCAGTACTAAAGTTCTTGCGACGCACTTGCGTCGTTCACCTGCGACGATTCGAACAGAATTTCAACGAATTCTTACCATTCTTGGGGATGTACGATAGGCATTCGCCATGATCCGCTCTCTCATCCGGAATGAATGGTCTGGTAATGTAGCTTGCGCTGCAATCTGACGCGTATTTTATCTTGTCACCGTATCTGTCTCGAACACACTGATTGGTGTTTGGTGTCGTTGTAGCAACCAAATCAGCGGAATTCTTGGGTCGGGATGTTCGCTTAATTGGTCCAGTAGTTGCCGTTTGGTTTTGCCGACGACAACCAACGCAATGTGTTGACTCTGAACCAGTGTATGCATTGATAGGCTGACCCGTGGTGATGGTGCGATCGGTTGATCAACAGCGATGCAATGTTGTGTCGTGTTCAAGTCTGTTGTGTTGAGACCGGGGAATAGTGAGGCGATATGACCGTCTTCACCCAGCCCTAAAACTGTTAATCCAATCGGCAACGGAAGACCGTCGATGCGGTGGTGAAGTTCATTCATGGCCTCAAACGGATTGTTGTGATGGGTTTTTAAGCCAATAAAACGGGCGTTTTGTGGCAAATGCGATAGCAGGTTCTTTCTCACCAGTAATTCGTTTGAAGCATCATCATTGATTTCAACCCAGCGTTCGTCACTTAAAGTAATGGTGATGTTTTCCCAAGGTAATGTGCATGCCGCCAGTGCGGGTAGGTAATAACGCGGGGTATTGCCGCCGGGAACCACTAAGCTGATTGTTGGCGTTTTAGTTAATGCTTCTTGTAGGCAGGTCGCGGCAAAGCCGGCGAAACCTTCGGCCAATTGATCAATATCGGCATAGTGGTTTCGGTGGATTAAGTCACTAAGTGGCATAAATCGGGCATTACGGTGATATGCGACGGGAAAGGATTCTCGTCACCAGGATAAACGCGGCCCAGGAATGGCAGGCCGTTCGCATCAGCACTTTCATAGTCGATCAGTGCATCGCCAATCATCAGCGTAGTTTCCGGCACAAGGTTGTACTGGGATAAAATTTCCGCGACCAGTGTTTGTTTTTGAGTTGGTGCGCCGCGCACATCCTTGAAATAAGGTGCCAGACCACGTTTTTCAACGATAACCTTCAATTCGATTTCCGGCGTGCCTGAAGCGACAAACAATGGGATTCTACTCGCTTGCTGATGAATCAATTCATTCGCACCCGGTACAGCATCTGCAGCAATCACCGCTTCAACCACCAATTCAGAAAATCGGTGATCCAATTGTTTCTCTTCATCTTGCGTCAGTGGTGGTTTGACCAGATAGTGTTCTTGGTAATAACGAAACTTATGATAGCGAGACAAACCGCCATTCTGAACATGAAAGTCTACCACTTTATTGACGATATCATCCCCGTAGGCGCGATAGAGTTCGGCGAATGCCTGGGTTTTGATTTTTCCGGATTCCGCTACGACGCCATCGAAGTCGAAGATGATGGCTTGGAAGTTGGTTATTTGCATAAGACGTTACGCTAGGCCCTGTTATCGGAAGTGGATGGCGTGGCATCATCATCTGCTTCCGGGTGTTTTAGATCTTTGTGAATTTCCCTGAGGCAATCCAAAAGCCCTTGCCCAAGATCAACATGTTCGTTGAGTACCAGTTTGCGTCCAATGCGCGGCTGGAAGGCGTAAGGGGTCATTTCGTAATGATGTACTGCATTGGCCTCATCAAAATTAAGTTGTACCGACCAGGGCATAATCTCAGAGATCATGGTCATGACATCTTTGATACGTAATCTTTCTTGCCCAGTCAGGATCAGATGTCGGTTGGCATATTCCGGTGCCAGGATTTGCACGCTCATACGTGCGGCATCTTCCACGTGAATATATTCACGCATAGCGTCACCACTACCTTTGTAAGTGATCGAATGTTGTTTAACGGCCTCATGCAACATGCGATAAATGCCATTACGTTGATCAGAGCGCCGACCATACAAGGAACCATAACGCAAGATGTTGTATTCCAACCCATAGCGGTCATGATAGGTTTCAGTGAAACGCTCCGCAGCTTGTTTACTGGCACGGTAAAAAGAGCCGGATTCGGAATAAACATAAATGCTGCTGGCAAAAACAAAGCGGCGCACATTAGCAAGACGCGCAGCTTCTAATACATGGGTGTTGCCCAGTACATTGATGGTGGCTGTCGCGACCGGTTTGTCATGGGCCTCATCGATGTCAGCGATGGCGGCAAAATTATAGATAATGTCCGCACCTTTGGCAGCTTCTGTCACCTGATCCAGATCCATAATATCGCCGACCATCATTTCCTGATCTTCTTTAATAAAAGGGGAGGGGCTACGATCAAATAAACGGACGCGATAACCGGCATTGGTTAGCGCGTCAGCCACATGGCTACCGAGAAAACCACTGGCACCAAATACGATCACTGTTTCATTAGGGTTTGACATGGCGTTAACTGTTATTTGATTAAACCTGTTTTGGTGAGCCCTTGTAGTAGATTTTCTGCTGCTTCGATTTCCATATTTTGTCTTGCTTCTTTGGCCAGCGAGCCAATGTGTGAAGTAAGTATGATATTGTCACATTCGAGTAATGGCCCCCGATAGGGCTCCTGTTCAAAAACATCCAGTGCCGCTGCTTTTAAATGCTCTGAATTAAGTGCTGCTAATAATGCTTGTTCATCCACTAACCCGCCACGTGCTGCATTAATGACAATGGCACCGGGTTTCATGGCCCTAAAGGCATTTTTATCTAGCAAATGATGTAGTTTTGAACTATAAGGCACGTGCAGGCTGATAATGTCTGCTGTGGCCAAAAGTTCATCAAATGATACCAGCGTTACATTGTCTGGAGATTTTTCAATATAAGGATCATGCGCAATCACGTTGGCGCCAAATGCTTGGCATAATTTGGCAACACGTTGCCCGATGTGACCTAGACCGATGAGCCCAACCGTTTGTGCAGCCAATAACCGGCCTTGGGTTCTTGGCCATTGTCCATTGCGGACGGCTTGATCAATTTGGCAAGTTTGTCTAAGTAGAGACAAAATAAAGCCCAGGGTCAGTTCGGCAACGGCTTCAGCGGGTGCCACGGGTGTATTGAATACGGTAATGCCGAGTTCTTTAGCAGCATCCAGATCAACGCTGTCCATGCCAGTGCCGCAACGAGAAATAACTTTCAAGTCTTTGGCCGACTCAAGGACGAACGCTGTTAACGGTTCAATGCCTGCAATCATACCGACGACACCGTCTTCGAGTAGTTCGGCGGCTTCAGCCTCGGTCAATTTTCGTTTGTAAGGATTGCTGATGATTTGCCAATCATTTGATAATAAATGTTGCGTGTGGGGGTTATGGCTGATATCAAAAGTGGAGGTGGAAATAACAATCTTTTTCATCCTGAATTCCTTAGTTAACCTCAAGCGTTGATCGAATCGTTTTAAGGTGGTTGCGGCAAATTGAATCAAGGATACGGATGTCTAAACCATAACCTAAAAAATTGAAGCCTTCTTTGATGCGTTGCTGTAAGGCATCAGGGTCTGGTTCAATCACATGAATGCCGCCTGGCTTGTTGGCACGCTGTCCGGCTTGCAACACTTGTGCAATGGCTGCCTGAACATCTGGATGGTTAAGTTCGCCGGGACGACCCATAGAGCCGGATAAATCGTAAGGTCCGATAATATACGCATCTATGCCGGGAACGGCTAGGATGGCATCAATCGCGTCGACAGCATCAACATGTTCAATCATTGCCACAATCACGGCGTTACTTTCCAGCCATTGTTGATAGGCTGGGAAGCTGGCACCATAACCTTGCGCCCGTGCTAGGCCGACACCACGTTGCCCACGTGGCGGATAATAAACACCATTAACCGCTGCTTCAGCGTCTGCCGCAGATTTGATCATTGGCACCATGACACCTGTTGCACCGGCATCCATCACGCGTTTGATCTGGTCGGGGTGGTTGGAGGTAAGGCGAACAATTGCCGGACATTGCTTGCCGTCGAGTACTTGGATGATGGTTTGAATCTCGTTAAGTTCTAGCACGCTATGTTCCATGTCCAGAACTAACCAGTCAAACCCGGCTGAAGACATGATTTCAGCGATAGCGGTATGGCCCAGGGTAACCCATGAGCCGATGGTTAGCTCGGATTGTGCTAGTTTGGTTTTTAGTTGCATGACCATTCCTAATATCGGGACAGTAAGGCGTCTGTTTGCATTAATTTGGCAACTCGCGCCAAATCATCTTCGGTGTCTACAGCCTGAGTGTTGAATTCAGTATGCACCATTTTAACTGGCATACCATGTTCAATCAGGCGCAGCATGTCGATAGACTCCAATTGTTCCATTGGTGTTGGCGGCAGGTTGGTGTATTGAAATAACAGTTCACGACGAAACGGGATGATGCAGACTTGTTTGTAGGCTGCTGTTTGTGCAAAGCCGGTTTTGGCCATGGTGGGAATCGGCTGGCGCGACATGAATATGGCGTTATTGTCCTGATCCATCACGACCTTGATGGTGTTGGGGTCACGATAATCGGCTTCATGGTCTATTTTCCGCACCAGATTGACGCAGCCGATTTTTGGATTGTTTTTAAAAGGGCTGACGGCAGCATCAATCATATCTGGGTGGGTCATGGGCTCGTCACCCTGTACCATTACGATCAAATCGGCTTCAATATTGTCAACCGCTTCTGCAACCCGGTCACTGGCGCGTTCATGCGTGTCGGCAGTCATGATCACCGGCGCACCAAATGCTTCTGCAGCCTGGCGTATTGCTTCATCGCAGGTCGCGATATAAGTGGCATCTAACGATGGGCTCATGGCGACGCGTTTGTAAATGTGCTCAATCATGGGGCGGCCCAATAAATTGGCGATTGGTTTGCCGGGGAAACGGGTTGAGCCCATGCGTGCGGGAATAACAGCAATTGTTTTCATGAGTAAAAATATAAAAATGTTGATGAGTGCAAGTTACATTATTTTCCTATCTTACCATCCATGTGGATTCTGACCGGAACAGAAGTCATGTTTTTTGCTGTACGCAATATCGTCATTATGTCTGTTTGCTGGTAAATAGATGGGGACATGTGTAGAATTGCCGCGCACATTTTGTTCGGTGTTGTGCAAGAATTCTTAGGTAAAATATTGAAATGATAGTATTCTTCTTTAATGTAATTAAAACCATAACATAATTATGAAGGCCCTTTTTTTTCTTCGTCATTATAATGACATTGATCATGTTACGCCGGTCATTTTTAAGTGGATTAAATCGGGTCATCAGTGTGATGTGGTTTTAATCGGTTCTGCAACATTCCGTAACGATTATCGTATTCATTATCTGGAAAGTTTGGATGGTGTGCGTGTTTCTCATATCCGAGAGATCTTCTCAAAACTAGAATTTTTTAAGTGGCGTTTGCAGATGTTTCTGTTAACTGGGAACGTGCGACGACTTTTTCTGCTTGGGTCACTCGCGCAATCTGCAGCGGAATTTTATAATGAAGAAAAGCGGGCGAATTTATGGCGACGAACGGCTGATTTGTTGTTAACCCGATGTTTCGGTGATGCGAGTGGGGGTGTTGTGGCTTTTGATTGGGTAGAAAGGAACTCAGTCATTAGCATCGAATGGATTAGAACATTAATCAAGATGGCGCGAGACAGAGGAATCGGTACGGTGTCATTGCCGCATGGCGATAGCCCTCACGCGAATCAATTGATCCGTCGTGGAGAAAGGCAAGTTGGCCCAGATAATACATTTTCTAATGCCGGTATTTTCGATAAACTGGTTGTGCCGAATGAGTTGTGTGCAACACGTTTTCGGCCTTTCCTGGATGACCAGTCGATTGCCGTTCTTGGTTCGCCACGGTTTTGTGAAGAATGGTTGGCTAAATTAGCTGAGATTATGCCCCCTTCTCCAATCAAGCAATCCGATAGCCAGCTCAAAGTGGTTATATTTTTAAGAAAGGCCAATTTTACAACGTTCTGGGAAGAGGTCGGTGAGGTGGTTCAAATGATTGCGGCTTTTCCGGGTGTTGAGTTGATTATAAAGCCTCATACAAGAAGTGGTTGGAAGCAGTCGCTGACAAAAGATAAGGCCATTACGCGATTGTCGAATGTTAGTATTGCTGGGGATGACGCGCATTCTGTGCACTTGATGAATTGGGCGGATGTGATTATTGATTTGGCAACATCAGTTGTGTTTGAAGCGGTTAGGATGAAGAAACCCGTATTGGCAGCAGATTATTTAATTGCTGGCCGTTCAGTCATCGCTGATTATATGCCAGAGACGGAGTTGCGCTGTCGGGATGATGTGTATGAGAAGATCAACCATTTTCTATTGAATGGTTGCGATTCTTTTTACCTTGAAGCGCACCGGCAACGTTTTCTGAAAGAAATGCTGGATGGGCCGGACGAGGCTGTTTTATCTTCTTATGTCTCATTGTTGGAGCAATCGGGAACTTGAAGCAAAAAAACGGCCTTTTTATGAAATTTGTATCTGCGCTAAATTGGGTTGACCCTTCTTTGTATTTGAACAAGTTTAATTTTGGTTTGTTTGTTCTCGTGCAATGGAGTCTTCTCAGAAGCAATCATTATCGTACACGACTGTTTTCCTTATTCTCAATTAATCTGAGAATCGCAAGATTATGAAAACTGGAATTATTGTGGTTTATCACAATTTTGTTAATAAATTCATATTGCCATGTTTGAAGTCGATACAAGACAATGTTTCGAATGAGAAGTTTGTGTGTGTTTTTGATAATCAATCAAGTCATAAAGAGACCTATAAAGTTGCAGATTATTGTAAGAATCGTGATGATTTTTCTTATATCCGCGTCGATGATCAAAATGAAAATGGTGGTTTGACGGGCGCCTGGAATCAAGGCGTAGATTTGTGTATTCAGAATGATTGTGACCGTATTTTTGTTATTAATGACGATGTCTTAATTAACGATACTTGGTCGTTTTTTTCTGAGGCGGTGGTCGACGATGGCGTTATTTATGGCCCTGTGACCAATAACCCTGGACATGCTTGGGTTGATAAAAAGAGACGCTGGATATTTGGCCGCTGGCTAAATAAAAGTGGAAAGAAACAACTCGCGTCAAAAAATAAAAGTAGGAATGAAGATCTGGAGCAGGTCGGTTTTGTCAATGGATTTTGCTTTGGCTGTACAACTCAGACTTTTATCGAAAATAGATATGATAAGGCTCATTACTTTGACCCAAGATTTCCTTTCGGCGGCAACGAAACTGAGTTTCAGTTGAGACTCTTTAATTTGGTTCCGACAGATGATAATAAAGAAAATAAAAGAAGACTAGCGGCGTTAGAAGCCCATAAGCGTGCGTTTATTGTGCCAAGATGTTTTGTTTATCATTATAAGAACCACGCCTGGAAAAAAGGTGGCGGCGCAAATTATTCACAACAAGAGTTTGATTAGACTCAAAAAACCGGTTAACCACAGGAGGCTGTCCGAGGATAGAATAATCTACTGCAGGAAAGCCATTATGGCCATTTTTCCGGTAATTTTCGTTAAATAGAACAACTATTCGCCTCAAATGACCAAAAAGTCTGTTTCAAAATGACTCCCCTTCGCTATGTTTACTATTCTCGGACAGTCTCCAGCATAATCTTCAAACGAATGAAACTAATCTTTTGTTATTCGCAACTCTTCTTAAAGATGAATCACGCTGTGATACGATTCAGCAATTGTGTGTGATTTAAAAAGGGCTGTCTTTGCTTAATTTGTTACCAATTAACAGTGATCAGCGGGAAATATTTATCAGGGGGGCTCTGGTTTTTCTGTGCCTGGGTTTATGGTACAGCAGTTTATACAAATTCATGATTACGTTATTGATCATGGCTTGGCTCCTTGATGGTGGATTGACAAGGTATAAGCAGCTGCTGCGGGAACCGTTGATTCAAGCCATACTGTTATTATGCGTCTTATTGCTTGTTGGGTTATTCTGGGGTGATGAGCTTGAAGATGGGCGTCATAAATGGCGTAAATATTTTTTGTTGTTGATTTATATCCCATTCTTTAGCTTGTTAAATAAACAACGCCTGCCGTGGGCACTTGGCGCTTTGTTTGTTGGTTATGGTGTTGTCTTGTCTGCTGGACTTTATGAGTGGTTGGAAAATGAACAGCAGGGTGTGCCGATATTAAATATTTCCTATCTTGGTTTTTCTGCCATGTTGGGTATTGGCGCAATTGTTTCGTGTTGCTTAGCAAGCATGAGTCGTTCAAGACTTGTGCAAGTTTTATTCTCCATGCTGACGTTAGCTTTACTTTACCTACAGTTTCATCAAAGCGCCCGTGGGTTTCTGTTGGCAACGTTATTGACATTAATGCTGCTGGTAGTCAGGCAGCTTAGAATATCGCTAACTAAACTAGTCGGCGTCTCTTTGTCATTAATGTTGATCGTGGTGGTGTTTGCTTACAATAGTGATGTGGTTCAGGAAAGGTGGTCACAGGCTGGAGATGATTGGCATAAATTACAAGCCGGCAACTACAGTAGTAGTATCGGATATCGTTTGGCAATGTGGGATGTGGGTTTGCATGGGATCATCCAGCGGCCGCTTGAAGGGAATGGTACAGGGATGGCCGCAAGTTATTTTGATCATGCTATCGTGACCTATAAGGATGGGATCTATAAGGAATTACCCCATTTTCAAGTGACAGAGCATTATCACAATGATTGGTTTGAGATTGGTATGCATCTGGGGTTGCTTGGTATGAGTGCATTCGTTTTTCTTTTGTGGGCTTGGTATCAAACGTTTAGTCGTTGTTATCTGAGAATGGCGGGTATTGCCATGATCAGCTTTATTTTTCTATCTGGATTGACCGAAACGTTCCTGATATTTTACCGCATACCGATTCTATTATTGATTACTACCGCGGTAGCTATTTGTTGGCAGAGAATACAGTTAGAAAAAGAGGTGTCGATGCGAAATCAGGTTTCGCAGTCTTAACTCGCGCCGTTACGGCTTCATGACTCATTGCTTATTTGTTTGGGAGGTCCAGAATGGATGAATTAAAGTTGCCAACGACTGAGAATTTAGTCGCGATTGTGCCTGTTGATCCGGCTATTGACGCCTATATGACGGGTTTAGCGACGCACACAGACCATCCGGTGTTGCTGGAAATGGAGGCGTTGGCTAAAGTCAATGGTTTCCCAATTATTGGGCGTTTAGTAGGGATGTTTCTCGAAACACAAGCCAAAATGATCAATACCAAGCGTGTGTTTGAGTTTGGTAGCGGTTATGGTTATTCTGCCTATTGGTTTGCCCGAGCGGTTGGTGTGGGTGGGCAAGTGATCTGTAGTGACACAGATCCGCAAAACCGAAGTCAAGCGAAACAGTTTCTTTCTTCGGTAGCGTTATGGGACAAGGTGGATTTCCGTGTTGGGATGGCACAAGATGTTTTTCAGCAAACGGAAGGGATGTTCGATATCTGTTATAACGATGTCGACAAAGGTGGTTATCCTGAAGTCTGGCAGATGGCTAGGGACCGTATACGATCTGGCGGTCTTTATATTGCGGATAATGTTCTGTGGCATGGCCGTGTTGCGGTAGAGGAATATACAGATGTCGTGCCTGGATGGACTGAAGCAATCGTTGAGCATAATCAAATGATCTTTAGTGATCCTGATTTTGACGCTTTTATTAATCCAACGCGTGATGGTGTCATTGTTGCCCGTAGGAAATAGCAGCAATTTCCAGGCATATTTGTTATGCTTTAGGCTAGTACTCCTTCAACTTGATATTGACGAATACAGCGATTACAAGATGTTTCGTCGCAAGACGCAGCGCGCAGACAATGGGTTATTCCCTTGGCAAGTGCTGCAACGCAGTGACGGGACATCTTGTGATCGTCCTGCGGGTTAGCTTTTCAGCGCCACTGGCGGCGTTAGGTTTCTTGACAAGGGAATGACCATTGCCAGCGAAACCTGCCTTGCCAGCAACGCTGGAAAGCTAACTGTATACGTCAATATCAAGTTGAAGGAGTACAAAAAATGCATGGTAAATTTTGGCCATGCTGTTTACAATCAATCTAAATTTGTTTTTTAAGGAAAAAGTATGCAGATTCACGTTTATGATACATATGTTAAGGCAAAAGACGGTCACACTATGCACTTTGATGTATTCACGGCGGTAAAGGATGACCAGAAAGCTGTTGAGTATGCTAAAGAATGGTTGGTGTCAATTGATGAGGGTGATGCGACTATTACCAGTAAGGAATGTAGTTTCTGCCATAGTCAGAGTGCGCCACCAAACGTGGTGGAAGAAATCGAGAAGAATGGTTATTATATTTATAAAATGGAAGGTTGTTAGTAGGAAAGCTGTTTGTTAACAGCCATGTGGTGTCAGTGCGTTAATAATGAATTGATGTATCTAATGCCATGGTCATATTTGTTACTTAATTCTTAAGGTCCTCGGAATGAAGCTAAAATTTGGAAAGTTACTTATTTCTAGCGCTATCTTTATGCTGTGTTCTTCAGTTCAGGCATCAGAGCCCCAGTTGTTGGGCGAGCATGGCGACTGGAAAGCCTATATGTTTATGGAGAATAGTGGCAAGGTTTGTTACATGGTTAGCCAGCCTAAAAAAGATGAAGGAGACTACGTCCAGCGTGGCGATATCTTTGCCCTTATCACGCATCGCCCTAGTGAAGGTAGTAAAAATGTTTTTAGTTATATTGCTGGTTATACCTACAAATCAGGTAGTGAAGTAACTGTTTTAGTCAATAATCAGAATTTTAAACTTTTTACTCAGGATGATTCTGCTTGGGCACCTGATGATGCAACCGATAATAAGCTAGCAGATGCTGTGCGTCGTGGTAGTACATTGGTTGTTAAGGGTGTGTCTTCTCGTGGTACAGCAACAACCGATACGTTTGGTTTGAGTGGGTCGTCAGCTGCACATAAAGCAATTTCCTCTGAATGTGGCGTATAAAATCACGGTAATAGGAAGACAATTTTTGTTTAAAGAGGGTTTTTCATTAAAATGAGTGAGAAAATAACGATTTATCAAAAGCCAACCTGTAGTAAATGCCGGGCGACGCTTGCTCTCCTGGGAGAGAGTGGTGAAGAATTTGAGTCGGTTAATTATTATGAAACACCGCTGAGTGCAGACAAGTTGCTGGAGTTGGTTCGTAAGTTGGGTGTGTCACTGCAGGATGTGCTGCGTAAAGATGAAGCGATAGCGCGTGATCTTGGTGTGGCGACCATGCCGGATAATGAATTGGCTCAGGCGATGGTTGATAACCCTGATTTGATTCAACGACCGATTGTCGTTCGTGGCGATAAGGCAGCATTATGTCGGCCGCCAGAAAACGTTAAGGCGTTGCTATAGAGAGTAATCGCTGAAGGATACGTGAAAAACAAAAGGCCGCAGTTAATGCGGCCTTTTGTTTTTCAGAAATAAGAAGTAAACGTTATTCTGAGTTTTGTGCCCTCGTCTCAGTAACCTTCGCTTTCTTACTACTTGTACGAGCAGGCAGCTTTTCGCGAATTCGAGCCGATTTGCCGGAACGCTCTCTGAGATAGTAGAGTTTCGCGCGACGAACAGCGCCGCGACGTTTAATCTCTATCTTCGCAATCAATGGCGAATAAGTCTGAAATGTCCGCTCAACACCTTCTCCGCTGGATATTTTGCGTACTGTGAATGCCGAATTAAGGCCGCGATTACGTTTGGCGATAACAACCCCTTCGTAGGCTTGTATCCGTTTTCGCTCCCCTTCCACCACATTGACGCTAACGACAACAGTATCTCCAGGAGAAAATTCAGGTATGTCTTTGTTGAGACGAGTGATTTCCTCTGTTTCTAATTGATCAATTAAGTTCATATCTTTTATTCCCTTTTTGCCATCTAATTCTACCTGGATTTACAGGATTGTTTAAATTCTTCCAGAAGTTTCTTTTCTTCTTTTGTAAAGCAGTCTGATTCTTTTGATGCTAATAAGTCCGGTCGTTTTAACCATGTTTTCCCCAGTGATTGCTGTAATCGCCATCGTCGAATCAATGCATGGTTGCCCGACATTAGTACTTCAGGGACATGTTGTCCCTGATAAACTTCAGGACGAGTGTAATGGGGGTGATCAAGTAATCCATTAACAAACGAGTCCTGTTTGGCAGATTCCGGGTCGCCTAATGTTCCCGGAATTTGCCGCGCAATGGCATCAATCAAAACCATTGCAGCTAATTCGCCGCCGGAAAGCACGTAGTCGCCAATCGATATTTCCATGTCAACTTGACGTGCAATCAGACGTTCGTCAATTCCTTCATACCTTCCGCAGAGGAAAATTAATCCCTGCAGTTCACTTAGTGCCATAGTCAGCTTATGATCAAGCTGTTTTCCTTGTGGCGAAAGGTAGACGACTTTTGGTTCTTTAACGCCTAACGCTGTTTGCCGGTTTCTTGCTTGATCAACGGCGTCATCTAACGGCTGTGCCATCATTACCATACCAGGGCCGCCGCCATATGGACTGTCGTCAACAGTCCGATGATTGTCGACTGTGAAATCGCGTGGGTTCCAAGTATTGAGGTGGAACAATCCGTTTTTACATGCCTTCCCGGTAACGCCGTGCTGCGTTATGGCGTCAAACATTTCCGGAAACAATGTGATGACATCACATTCAAAAGACATTGTGTGTTACCTCAATAATTCAATCCCCAGTCGACAATGATGCGTGATGATTTTAAGTCAACTGTAACAATGATCTGTTCCACAAAAGGGATTAAAGTTTCACTTTTGTTTTGATCGGGCGACTGAACTCGTATGACATCATTTGCACCTGTTTCAAAAAACCCTATGACTGTTCCGATTCGGTCATTATGCAGGTTAACTACTTCTGCACCAATCAGATCTGACCAGTAATAACCAGATTTCCCGTTTTGTGGCAGCTCTGGTAATTGATCGCGCGGTATGGCAATTTGCATTCCTTTAAATTGCGATGCTTGTGTGCGATCATCACAGCCTTTTAGCTTGGCTTTTAAGGTCTTCTCATTGATGATTTTGCCGCTAACAACATCAATTTCTCGCCAAGGCTCATTTTTGTTGCCAAGCCACCATGTTGGGTAATCCAATAACCCGTCAATATGTTCGGTATAGGGTGTTATTTTAATCCAGCCAAGAATACCAAATGGGTCTGTAACGTGACCCATGACAATCATTGGTGCTACGGGTTTGTTATTAACTATTAGCAGGCGCTTCCTGGTTTGTAGCGGATTGTTTGATCAATCTCGTCACCGTGCTGGATAATTGAGCGCCTTTAGATTGCCAGTATGTGATGCGATCCATAGAAATTCTTAAAGTTTGCTCGCCGCCAGTTGCCCTGGGGTTGTAAAAGCCAACGCGCTCAATAAATCTGCCATCACGTGCATCACGTGAATCTGCGACCATTATATTAAAAAAAGGGCGTTTTTTTGCGCCGCCACGTGCCAATCTGATTATGACCATATATTAACCTATAATTACAAGGAGTCTGAATTCAAAGAACCCTAAATTTTACAGCAATCTGTATGGGGCTGACAAGTGATAAAATACAAGTTTGGTTTGAATGCTTTTGAAAAG
>JAJFJJ010000111.1 GCA_021774195.1 Nitrosomonas sp.
TCCTTACCGCTGTGATTATATGATTGAAACAGTCAATTCAACAGACAGTCGAATTACATTTGTTTTTGAATTACTTGACCTTGAATTACATATGAAACCATTTGAAAAGCTTGTGCGAATTGCTATTCAGGACGGCACCGAGACGACCGTAAAAAATATTAAAAATTTAATTGAAGCAGAACGCACTAGTTCGGCTTAATCAGCGATAAATTTTTTTGACAATTTTTATCGTATCTTTGATTGTTAGTTAGTAATAAATTACCTGGAGAAAATAATGGATTTTATCGCTGAGAAAGACCCTGGATTGATTCCGAAAGTATTGGCAAATATTCTCGACTCTTGTGTGAATGGCGTGACGCTGGCAGATCCCGATCAAGAAGACATGCCATTGGTATACGCGAACAAAGCGTTTGAAACCATAACGGGGTATACGCAAGAGGATACGATAGGTAAAAATTGCCGTTTCTTGCAAGGCTCAGATCACGATCAAGAAGGTGTAAATCAATTACGGGAAGCAATTAAGAATAGAAAACCCGTTGAGGTTACACTCAGAAATTATCGAAAGAATGGTGAGCTGTTCTATAATCACTTAAATATGACCCCACTGTTTGATTCCCACGGAAACATACTATATTTTCTAGGCGTGCAATATGAGGTTACCGAGCAAGTTCGTGCAGCTGAGGAAATCAGGGATTTGAAAAAACAGCTTGAAGCATTAAAAAAGTAAATTCCCAATGTTACCTGAACCCAAATACCAACACGGCAGTCAAAATAAAATAGGTGTGCTACTCGTTAATTTGGGCACACCTGATGCACCGACCGCACAAGCCCTCCGCCCTTATCTTAAACAATTCCTTAGCAACTCGCGTGTCATAGAAATACCACGATGGATATGGTGGCCGATCTTATATGGATTCATACTCACTTTTCGACCCAAGAAATCGGCAGAAAAGTATGCGCAAATCTGGATGCCTGAAGGTTCGCCACTAAAAGTTCATACTGAACGCCAAACCCAATTATTACAGGATTCTCTGGCGAAACGCACCCAATCAACACTTGTAGTTGAATATGCCATGAATATTGGCAACCCTTCAATTGCTGAAGTGCTAAAACGCATGAAAGAACAAGGCTGCGAACGTATACTGGTAATTCCCCTATTTCCTCAATACGCCTCGAGCAGTACTGCTGCTGCTATGGATGGGGTTTTTTCTGAACTGAAAAAAATGCGCAACATGCCAGCAATTCGCACTGTAAAACAATACCATGATAACCCAGATTATATTGCAGCATTAGCAAAAAATATTAATGAATACTGGGATATAAATGGTAAGCCCAACAAGCTTATTATGAGCTTTCATGGTGTGCCACGTTACACGCTAGACAAAGGTGACCCATACCACTGTTATTGTCAAAAAACAGGTCGATTATTAGCGGAAGCATTGGCATTGAATACGGATCAATATCAAGTTTGCTTTCAATCTCGGTTTGGTCGTGCAAAGTGGCTTACGCCTTATACTACAACGACGTTAAAACAATTGGGCGAAGACAAAACGTTGCGTGTAGATGTAGTTTGTCCAGGTTTTGTCTCAGATTGTCTTGAAACACTTGAAGAGATTGCAATAGAGGAGAAAAATACCTTCATCCAAGCAGGCGGTCGGGAATTTCACTATATCCCTTGTCTCAATGAACGCGAAGACTGGATACAAGCGCTGTCGAACATTGCCTACACCAATTTACAGGGATGGCTTGATTTAGAACAATCTGAGGAATGTTTGAAAAAATCAGAGAAATTAGCACTAGAAATGGGCGCTGAGGAATGAATAACCCAGCCGCAAGTATTGCTACGTTAACTCCTATAGTCACTCAAAAACGATTAACTAGGCAGCACCCTACGTTTTTTAATCCACCGCATAAAATTTCATCAATCCCACACATAGGTCAGCCTTGAAGGCTCTACCAATACCGACTAGACCTATGCGTTTAAGCTTGTTTTTATGAAATTTTGTTGTTGTTCTATAGGCCTCTAGACTCGCAAAGGGTATGCGAATTGTTTGCCACTCAGGCGTGGCTATAAAGCTAAAGCGGTATGATTGCCAAGGCAGCCAAAGATCAGTCGTGCGAAAGTGAACGTTGTAGCGTTCGTTGTTACCGGAAACACTGAATTCAACACCGGCATAGGCTGATGCATCGAACGGTTCATCTTTAACTAAGTCCAATGCTATTTGCACAAAACCACCATTGTTGTCAGTAGAGACATCACCGCGCATGCGCAGGCAGTTTCTGCCCTTATAGCTATCTTGTGTTAGATCGCCCTTGGAAACACCGCCCATAACCTGATCGGTGACCAATCGCCATTTTGTGCCCAGGCTAGAACTTATATTGCCGCTGGTTCGATCATCAATAATTAAATCTTTTGCTAACACGATATTGCACACCCCAAGGTTTATAAAAAAGCTTATCGCGAGATTTATGAGTAAAAGGCGAATATTAAACAATTGAGGATGCATAGTTCATCACTAGTCAAATGGGTTGCCTGTCATTCTTTAGCCACGAACTAGATTCAAGTGACCAGATCGACCTTGCCGGTTCTTAAACTGTATACACCGCCAACTATAAGAAGTTTTTTCTCGGCCACCAATTTATTTAGAATTGGTGTTTGCTTTTTAAGTTTTTGCACATTCTGCATAACATTCATTTTGACCACTTTGTCAATACGATTTTCTAACTTTCTGTCAACCGCTCCCACCGCAGGCGCCAACGCACTGGCTATAGATTGAATATGTCCTGGAAATTGCTTATTCTTATCTGCCGCCTCTATAGCAGCCTGAACTGCACCACAGCTTTCATGACCAAGCACCATAATGAGTGGTGTATGCAAAACAAATGAGGCAAATTCAAGCGTAGCCACAAAATCCGTAGTCAAGTAATTACCAGCTACGCGTGCCACGAATAAGTCCCCAAGTTGCTCGTCAAAACAGAGTTCGGGACTGACTCTTGAATCAGAGCAACTTAAAATACAGGCATAGGGGTTCTGATTTCTTACCAGAGCTTTACTTTCAAGGCTAAAATTCAATAGTGTAGATTGACCTGCAACATAACGTTCATTACCAGCAATCAATCTCTCTAATGCCGCTTCTGGTGTTAATACGTTTTCAGGCTGAGGCGGCATAGTAACCATACCGGAAGTAGCCATCACTTGTAACCCTGTTGCAGAAATTCCCACGCCTAGTGCTGAAGTCATCACTAACTTTAAGAACGAACGTCTTTGCTGAATTTGCAGATTTAATTCGCCTTCTTGTTCGCAACTTAAATTACACATTTTTAGCTCCTATTTATCTAAGCAAACTGCCCTAAATATAAAACAGCATCCAATATTTTCCTGTGTAAGAACTTATCATCCAGGTAATTAATCATCGAGAAACAATAAGATGAAAATTAAATTAGTAAATATGGGGGCTGTTTTCTGAGAAAATCTGGCAAAATTTCAACACTGATTGACAATTGAAAAATATTATAATTTACCCAATCAATTTCTTGTCATTGGATTATTAAGTATGAATACGAGTAGTAATCTTATTCCGCACGATTTGTTGCCTTCTACCGATCCGCAACGTACCTTAGTTGGTTTACCCCATTCGTCATGGTTTAGTCAGGCGTAGCCGTTGCATTCGCATGTAGTCTCATTTGCATTTCAGCATCTCCTTTAAGGCTAGTACTGCTTTATACAATTTTTCAAGCTTTAGATCAACCCAACTTGACGATGCCAAACCGACAGTCCTAATTGTTCTTCAAGTTTGGCTACTTTTGATTCCAATATGGTTAGTTTTTCTCTGGTGCGTAACAGCACTTTCTCTTGCACGTCAAGTTCTTCACGTGTGATTAAATTTAGTCGAGAAAATACACCCGATAACACAACCTTGCAGCAACACCAGGGTCAGGTCTATATTCGAAGCCCGCGCCTTTGGCGCGAAACTATCCGCCCTTCTTGCCATTATTCACTTTTGCTTTCCGAACAATTTTACCAACCGTTGTGAAATGCATGTTAAAGAACCCAGCAATCTGTGAGTAACTATATTCGCCAGTCGCATACATTGCCACAATGGCTTCATTACGGTTGACATGGGCCTCCGCTAATTTTTTCAGCGGCGGCGCAGGTGGGCGGCGCTGGGCTTTGGGTATATTGAGATCTTCAGATAATACTTTGGCTTTTTGCTGCATCTGTTGCACGAAACGATCATCACCAAGAAACACCTGCCGATTTAAAAATCGCCATATCGATTCCTGTCCAACACCTTGCGCAATAAATTGACGATACCCTTGCACCGCCTCTTTTCGCTTGCCTGAGAATGATGCCAATAATTTGTCAGTTGCCAACCATGGCGCCGCCGCAGCTTTACCCAACATTGCATTATAACTGCTCCATGCCCACTTCCCAGGATGATCCACCATCCCCGCTCTGACTGGATTAAGAACAATATAACGCATCAATTCCATCAAATAAGTGTCCGCATCAACCAAAATCGCTTTGTATCGCCCCTGGAACAAATGACCACTACGCTGGTGGCGACGATTCGATGCCTGTGTAAACACGCCATTCAATTGACGCATACCTTTCGATAAATTGCCATCTGGCGTTTCAATCAGTAAATGATAATGATTGCTCATCAGACAATAAGCATGACAAACCCAATTAAAGTCTTCAATGACTTGTCCCAAAATCGCAAGAAATCTTTCTCGATCAGTATCATCATCATAAATATTCTCACGCCGGTCACCGCGTGCAGTAACATGATAAAAGGCACCAGAAAACTCTATTCTTATGGGTCTGCTCATGGGGTTAATGTTAGCATACATTACGCATCTATTCTAGACCTGACCCCATGGCCGCTCACTTGAAGGTTGAATGTGGCTAAGAAAGGAGATGCAAGAAACTTTCCTAACGGTGGGTGGGCACGTCTAAATTCAATCAAGGCAAACAAATGGAAACCTTGGCATCCACGGCCCGTATAAGTCACGGCAAATCTACGCTATCACCTATCCAACTGAAAGAGAGCACGAGTTTCGAGTCATTTTCAGAAAGTCGAAGACTGCGCGGGTATTCATCATTAGTTTCTTCATCATTTCTGGTATTGTTTCATTTTTCTTCTTGTTT
>JAJFJJ010000112.1 GCA_021774195.1 Nitrosomonas sp.
AAACAAGAAGAAAAATGAAACAATACCAGAAATGATGAAGAAACTAATGATGAATACCCGCGCAGTCTTCGACTTTCTGAAAATGACTCGAAACTCGTGCTCTCTTTCAGTTGGATAGGTGATAGCGTAGATTTGCCGTGGGCTGGAAGTGGCGCGGATTTACCGATTCCCCCAAAGATGGTAGGTGCTGCTAAAAACGTTTTGGATATACCTGTGATTGTCGGCGGAGGAATAAGAGAACCGGAGACTGCCAGGAAAATAGTGGCAGCCGGGGCAGACGTCGTGGTAACAGGCACTATATCGGAAACAAACCTTGGAATGTTTGAGAAGATCGTATTGGCAGTCAAAGGCTAATTCAGCTTGTGTCTTAAATAAAAATTATCGCACTAAACAGGAGACCGAAGTACAGGTAGCCAAAGAAAAAACGGGGGCATAAACCCCCATTCCCGAAAAAGATCAATCTAATTGACTGCCGATTCCTTCCTACGACGCGCCATGAAACCCACTAATCCTAAACCTGCCAATAGCATAGCATAGGTTTCTGGTTCAGGTACGGGACTAATATTATCGACCATAAAAGCTCCCGCCACTGCGTTTGGGTCTGTATTTAAGATTGTAACGGATGCAAGATTATTCCAACCACCACCAAAGGTAAAAGTCTCAAAATCAACGCTTCCACCAATACCATCGACTATTCCATCCAATGTAAAAATCGTCGAAATTGTCGATGTATCCACAAATGTGCCGGTAACTTGAATGGTTCCTTCTTGACCAGAGAAGCCGGCTAAGTCCATCGACCTAAGAGAAAACGGACTCGAATCAGTCTTCCTGAAGTTCGTATCAAAATGTGGTGCCAACACCGTCGTTCCGTTATAAGCCCAGAATGTTTCGCTTCCAACGTGCAGATGATTCCAGCCATTCGCACTTGAAGCCGTTCCGAAATCGAACTTAAAGCCTCCGCTTGTTACTGAAACAGGATTCGGGAATGCTTGCGTTCCCAATGGAATACCTAAATCCTCAAAATCAACGACAGCCGCGTGACTTGCTTGACTTACCCCTAAAAACAAGCCGCATACTGCTAAACCAACAAATTTCTTGCTCATCATAACGATTTCCCCTTCAAATAATTAAAACGATATCACCTCCATTCTTTTTTGCTTTATTTAGAACAAAGTAAGGGAGGCCCATAATTAGTGTCTTTTTCATATGCTTCGGAACCAATATTCCTAATCATTTAAAGAACTTAACCGATTCCAGTATAAAAGAAAAAACCGGATAAATCGATAGGACCTTGCTCCCCTTTTTTTCTGATCTTTTTAGTACATTAGTCCTGCTTTTTTAGCATTGGAATTCTGGTGAGTTTCCTCAAACTCTGTGGTATGGATAAAACTTAACTATAGGGACAATAGAAAACCTGGTACAAACAATCTACACAAATATTTTATAAGATATTGACTAGACCGACCAGTCGGTTTATAGTTGCGCCTATGTCTAAACAAACTGCCAAACAAAAAGTGATTGATGCCGCCCAACAATTAATGACCAGCCGAGGCTATTCGGCGACAACAGTCGATGAAATCGTGAAGCTGGCCGGTGTTGCCAAAGGCAGTTTTTATCATGCGTTTCAGTCCAAAGAGGAATTAGCCATTGCCGCTTTGGAGGACTATGAAGAGAAAGGTTGGGCGTTGGTATCCAACGGGCCTTATGTGGAAATTGATGATCCCGTGGAGCGTGCGCTGGCTTTTGTACAGTTTATTGAAGATAAAAGTGCAGATTTATGGGCGCATGGTTGTTTACTCGGCTCGGTGTCCATTGAAGTGGCACATAGTTATCCCGAGGTGATTCAACGGATTGATGAGCTTTTTGATGAATTTGAGGATAATCTGGCGGCCATATTGACGCCAGCATTAGAAGCACGCGGTATCACGGATATCACGGGTAAAGCACTCAGTATTCATTTTCTGGCCGTGATTGAAGGGTCGATTATTACCGCAAAATCGCATCTCAACCCAAGCTATTTGCAACAAGGAATTGCCCACTTTAAGCATTATTTGGAATTACTGCTAGCAGTCGACAAGGCAATGTAGTACTCGCAACACCCAGAGGAAGTAATTCCTCTTTATTTTTACTTTACAACTAAACCGACTAGTCGGTTTTAACATTTAAGGAGTATAAAATGAGCACTAATATGATTGATAAACACGTTATCCATTCCGAAATCAAAGCAAACCTGCTGTCGCGTGGGATTGCCATTACTTATGCGCTGTTTGCTTACAGCATCGGCTCCATTGCGTTGTTCTGGTTTTTCTTTGCAGCCATCGGCATTGCGCCCTACTCTCTATCCGGCTTTGAAGCAGACAACCTGTCTGCTGCGCTAGCCGTGAATGCTTTGCTGGTGTTTCTATTCGCGCTGCAACACACCATTATGGCCAGGAAGAGTTTCAAGCAAAAATGGACGCAAATCATTCCCGCACACCTGGAACGGTCGACATTTGTCTTGGTTGCCGGAATCCTCATGGGGGTTATGCTGTGGTATTGGCAGACACTTCCCGGTGTGGTTTGGTCGATTGAAAATGAATACGTCAGACTCGCAACACTCGGCCTGGCGGTATTTGGCGTCGCGTATGTATTAGTCACGACATTTGTCACCAATCACTTCGAACTGTTAGGTTTGCGGCAAGCCTGGTTATACGCCACAAATAAACCTTACACCCCAATAAATTTTAAACGACAATGGGTCTACCGCTACAGCCGCCACCCAATGATGCTGGGACTACTGATCGTCTTCTGGGCAACCCCGGACATGTCCGTCACACGGCTCGCATTAGCGGTATTGCTGACGATTTATATGTTCATCGGCATTCAATTCGAAGAACGCAGCCTGATCCAGGAATTTGGCGATAAATACCAAGCCTATAAGAAAGAAATTGGGATGTTTTTTACCTTTCGTTGAGGTATAACTGTATAAATACCAATGGGATGCTGATGATTAACACCTTCTCTCAGCATTCTCACTTTAGTTTCCATTGCTTGGTCTGCCAAACTGGACATAGAGGTTTGGAAATTTAACGCATTAACCTCAAATGCACCTTGCAATGACTGCAGCGCCTTATATGTGCCGTCATGGTTTTTCTACTCCAAGATCTTTACAAATCTTAATAGCCAGGTGCTCGTTAATTTCTCGATGACGAGGAACCGAAGATCGTTTGTTTTATGAGGGATTGTGCCACCAGGAGTGTCTTTCACCTTTCCTGAGCAATTCGCAACCATGAGATTCGAGATGTCGAATCAGGTCGCGACGTTTCATAGTGCGATCTTTAATTCCTCAAATTCATTGCCAGCAGCAATAATCGGCATGCCGTTGTGATGCTTCTTTTGTGCTATTTAACGCCGCAGAGGTATGTCCGTGTTAATTGCCATTGTTATATTGCGTATTTCACTGTCATCCAGACCAACTTGGCAAGACGATACTAGCCTACGAATTTAATACATATACGCCTTTTTGCTACGCAATACCTAAGCACGCCCTATTTCTTCTGCTATAATCCTAGTCAGAATCTTAGTTTCAAAACTGCCAATAACAACCATTACACATTGATAATTAACCATTAATTATATCAAGCTCTCAATTATATTCTAGTCAAATCAAGTTATATTACCTTCCGGAGTCAACAATGGCGCTATCAATAGCTGAGTATTTAACACAAGGACCCGCTACCTCTAAGGAAATTCAAGCAACTACCGGACTCAGTCAAACTGCCGTTTCAAAGCAAATTAGAAACCTTGGTAACTCAATAATTATCCTAAGGAAAGGTAGAACGCCTAGTTATGCGTTTACTCGCAATGCTTTTGGGGGAGACGACAGCCTTCCTTTGGTAATAGTTGATGCCCATGGCAATACCGTTCTAGCCGCATATATTAGGCCACTTGCTCATGGGGGCTACTACGTACAACCCGCCACCGGCATGCCTCACGTTTTATTAGGAGATAGCGGGGATGGACTTTACGATGACCTACCCTATTTTCTAAGCGATCTATGCCCTCAGGGGTTTTTAGGTAGGCAAATTGCCGAAGAAATGGCCTCTCAGTCTAACGAATTCCCCTCAGACCCAAGAAATTGGGGCTCTAACCATATCGGAAGATATTTAGTCTCCAATGGAGATGACTTGCCGGGAAACTTCAAATTTGGCCAACAGGCCATTTATCGAATTAGACGCAAACCTATACCCAGTGATGAGAGAGAGTACCCAGAATTAGCCAATAGAGTTATGAGCGGAGTACTACCTGGCTCTTCCGCTGGAGGGGAACAACCTAAATTTACTGCATTTTGTAAAAGCCGAGCTACACACGTGATTGTTAAGTTCTCTCCTACAGGTGACAACGAAATTTCCAGGCGATGGAGAGATATTTTAATAACAGAGTATCACGCAACAGAAGCCATGCACAAACAAGGGTTCCCCGCTGCGGAAACCAGACTTATTGAAATCGACGACAGATTATTTCTCGAATCACAACGGTTTGATAGGGTGGCAGAATATGGGCGAATGTCAATGATTTCACTTCAAGCAGTAGATACTGAGTTTACTGGATTAGGAAGTGACTGGCCTAGAGTTATAGATGCTCTACACAAAAGAAGCTTGGTCAACTGGCAGCACGTTTATGATACAGAATTTTTATGGCTGTTTGGTCGACTGATAAATAATTCAGACATGCATCTAGGTAATTTAAGTCTTGGAATAGATGGTAACGTATTTAGACTCTTACCTATCTACGATATGTGTTCGATGGGATTTGCCCCCAAAAGTGGTGGTGAAATCCTACCATATAAGTTCACTCCCCCAGATATCGATATCCTCAAGATAAATTTGGCTTCCGATACTTTAGACTCAATCCGGGAAATGGCGATAGATTATTGGGGAAGAGTTGCAAATGACCCAAGGATATCAAATGAGTTTAGACAATTTCTTGGGGAAGGAAACCCCATTCAAGCGCCAACGGATAGTGGTCAAACTGATCTAGCAATATAACGCCAGCAGTAACCGGACCGATGTAGCGGGATTTGAGTTGTGCTAGGCTCTTTTAGCACAAAAGAAATGCCGCGGAGGCTTGTCCGAGTTGAGTGCTTTTGTTAGCCTTTTTTTGACTTTAATAGCTCAGGTATTGATTTGATCATGCTCTTAGTTACCTCTCCATCGCTACGGGCCTTTTCTAGCTCGACAGTTGTTTGACCCTTTTCAAGTACAAAATTTCTTTCCGTACAACCTAGCTTATCAATTAGCCTTTCGAAAATTCTGAATTCTGCGAATTCTGGGGACACAATATTCAATCATCGAAAGATAAGTAATGTGTCCCCAGAACTCGTAACAGTGATACAAGTGCGATTGTAACCAGTAAACACCCGCCACTTCGTCTAGTCTTTGCAGTGCCCTGCGGGCACAGTCATCGCTGACAACTTTGGTCATACCCAGCAATTTGGCATTAACGTTGTCACTCATTAAACTGGTCATGTGTGCATAGCGTGTATGACCTGAAAGAATCGAGAGTAAGAACGAGCCTAGAATATTTACTTTCTTGGGTGAATTATTGCTGACATAGTGCAGAGGGCATTCATCAACCCAAGGTTCAAACAAATGTCCCACTTTTAAATATTGGATGAAAAACGGGAGTTGACCCATCGGTGTAACCTGGGCTTGAGGATCCCATTCAATGTGGATTTTCCCATCGAATGTTTCGGCATTCAGAGCGCCGGTTTCCCCTTTGGAAACAGCTATTTTAGACTCACCTTCTGGGTGAGTTCCTTTGGGCAGTAAAGTCATTCTTTATCTCATGCAATTCAATTGCTTCCGATTATAGCTTCGTTCTCAACTGATTTTTTTAGGTTCATGGGGCACGAGCGGTCATTCGTTTTGCTGAGAAGAAGGCTGAGCCAGAAAACTGGTTGCGTAAACTGATAGTGCGGCGCAACAAGAACGTTGCCGCCGTTGCCTTAGCGAACAAAAACGCTCGTGTTATTTGGGCGTTGCTCGCCAAAGGCACCACATTCCACCCCAATCACACTTCGGCAGCTTCCGCTGCCGCAGCCTGATCGGGGCGGACGGATGAAAATCTATGATTAACATAGTATTAAAGCGAGATTAAGGAAAAAGACTTTCACTGGTTGCACAGGCAATCATGACATGATGGCAAGATAGGTAAGACCGTGGTTGAGTAAGCTCGTCTGGGGACAAGCACACCGAGTGCGTTATTGTGATAGAGCCTCAACCAGCATATTCCATCAGGGACAGAGGAAATATACCTCACTCAAAGTCCGGATGTATGGCTGCAATCTTATACCTTCTCAAAATCATCGACTGAAAGCTTGGCATAACGTGGGCGTCCATGTATGTCCCCAGAACTCCCACAGTACAAAATAAGTACTGCGGAGGTATGTCTGAGTTGATTGCCATTGTTATGCGCGAATCTAGCACCTTAGTCAAAATTAAATAGAGGACACTGAGATTTTTCTAGTTTACTGTCAATGCCTCGCTTATCGAGTGCACTCTGTAACTCGACTCTTGTTTCTTCTATTGCACATGGTCCTAGTGTCACACTTTCTATTAACTCATCCCAGAATTCTTCTTCAGATTGATTCAAAGCTTGATGTGGGAGAAATATTTCAGCATGAACGCTCTTACTATTACCCTTTTCGTGCTCAATAATATGATCAGTTCCACTCCATGTCTTAACAGAAGGCGCTCGGGAATATATTCTGTATTCCCTTTCACTAGCAAAGCTATTGTGTTTGTGAGATACCAAGAGTTCCAATACGTTCGCATGAAGCATCGTTCTGATTAGATCTCTTTCATCATTAGTTTCTGCTACTGAGTAAGCTTCTAACGAATGAGCGTATACATCATCAACACACGAACAATCTTCTCCTCCATAACATATCTGAGTTATTCCATGCTCAAATGTGTTCGAATTTGGGAAGAAGTGGCCAGCTGTTTTGACTGCTGTAAATAGCTTTCTCAAATTAAAGCTAATGTATGCACCTTTTCCTTTATCTGCATACCTATCCCACATCGCAGCATCATCTTTAGAAACCGAGAAACACATCGCAAGAATCAACTTATCGTTATACGTATTGCTATCTTTCCAAATCGTACTATCAGTTAAATCTGAATATGACTTTTCAATGGCCTCTACTAGTCCAGGTTGAATCCCTTCAATTTCCTTGATTCTAGATAATTCACTTTGAATATAATCTACCGCAAAAATCATTTCTGTATTGTCGTTCATTTTTCTAACGTCATTTAGCCACATGCGTCCATTTCCTATAACGCTATTTGCGACGCTAGAAGAACAGTAATAATTGAGTGTATCGGCCCACCCAACCTCATTACTTTTTTGAAACTCAACGAAATAGTTGTGAAGATCCATAGTTCCCCAAGAAAATGTTCTAGGGGGAATATTTGACTCTTTATCCGATCTAAATTTTTCTAAAACGCTGATATATCGATTATTCATACCTTTGATCAATTCTCAGTGTCGATTTCTTTTGCGCATAACAGTATGTTTATGAGGAATGAACCCTCATAAACATTATTATATTTTTCCCATTTTACTTATTGTACCGAACCGTAATTGCAATAATAACATAACGTTATCACGACAAAAGCAGTGAGGAATAATAAATACTGGCCAGTGTAAACTGGATTTAATCCAGCCTTTTCGGACAGTACCGGTCATTGCATCTTGCACGAAATTTGAGAAACCCATTACCCTGAATTTAGGCGCTTGCTATGCAGCAACTAATTTTATTTTTTTAACCGACTTTAGATCAATATTCTTTTTAGCGTGCCACAAATCATAATTATCTTGCATCGCAAGCCAACTTTCAGGTGACCGACCTAACCCCTTGGACAAGCGCAATGCCATTTCAGGTGAGATATTACTTTCACCATTAAGCAACCTATTAAGCGTCGAAGGCGAAACTCCTAAACTTTCGGCTACCTTTCTAACGCTAATATCGTAAGGCTCAATATAAATTTCCCGTATAAACTCACCAGGATGTGGAGGGTTATGCATGCTCATTAGTGATAATCCTCATAATTGACAATGTAAGCATTACTGTTTTCAAACTCGAAGGTAATTCGCCAGTTTCCGTTCACTTTTATTGACCAAACACCCTTTCGCGACCCTTTAAGCGGATGAAGATCAAATCCAGGGATATCCATATCATCAATGACAGTCGCGGTATCTAAAGCAACCAGTTGTAATATAAGGCGCTTCTTGTGAGCTGCTTGAACTCCAGCAACACTACCTTTCTCAAAAAATTTTTGTAGCCCTTTGTGTTTGAAAGAAACTATCATCGAGCCAGTATAGCATGTTGCGCACCACGCTTAGCGGAGAAGGAGCGATGCGGTATGCGTCCTTTGGCTACCGATATCAACACAGAACTGCACGGCTCGGATAAGGTTTAGCGCCAGGATATCTTGCAGATCAACCGTCTCCGGTTTCTTGTCTTCGATACGTTGAATACAACGCCGAAGCGACTCGATTTTTTCGGCTTGGGAAGCTCTGATTAATTGATCCATTTATTGCGCCTCTCGGTCAGAATTCTCTGGTGAAGCGGAAGGAAATCAGCAACATTTAATCAGTGTTTGGTTAATAAATTGGCATAGGTTGTGTTGTCGCCATACAACCGAATGCCTTTAAACACCTGCCCTGTAATCGGTTCTGGTGCGTGGTACAGGTCCACAATATCGACGGGACGGCTAAATTCGGCACCGATGGCTTCAATTAATTGCAGTTTTACATCTGATGTGAGCGGTTTTGCAGCTAATAAACCCAGATCGATATCACTATCTGGGCGTGCGTGACCGGTAGCCAATGAGCCAAATAAGATGGCCAGTTTGATTTTCGGGTATTGCAATAACAATACCGTCAGTTTTTTTATTGAATTCAGTCATCACGGTGACCAATTAAATCTTGTAAAGGCCTATTCAACGACAAATCAATAACAAGCAGTTCAACCACCTGCAACCTTCCCCCAAGAATCCCGCAACGTCACAGCACGATTAAATACCGGTTTGCCGGGTTGAGTATCCACACGATCGGCAACAAAATAACCGTTGCGTTCAAACTGAAAGGATTGCTCGGGCTCCACCTGACAAAGCGATGGCTCGACAAACGCGGTCAATTGATGTTTTGAGTCGGGGTTCAATGAGGCTTTGTAGTCTTTGTCGCCGGTATCCGGATAAGGGTCGGCAAATAAACGATCATACAACCGCACTTCCACTTGCTGC
>JAJFJJ010000113.1 GCA_021774195.1 Nitrosomonas sp.
AGAAAGGGTTTTTAGGTTAAACTTTTCTAAATTTTGGATTAAATTAGTTTCGGTCTCATTGGTTTCTGTGTCTATCAGCAAACTTTCTTGTCCACGGGTCATGGCTAGAAAAACTTCGGCCAGTAGTTCCGCGTCTAACAGCGCGCCATGTAACGTTCGTTTGGAATTGTTGATTTTATATCGGTCACATAGTGCGTCTAGATTATTACGTTTCCCAGGATGAAGATCCTTGGCGAGTTTCAGCGTATCGGTGATCTGACAGCAGTATTGATCAAGTGACTTTAGCTTGACTAAGCCAAGTTCATGGTCAAGAAATCCGACATCAAACGGCGCGTTGTGGATGATTAATTCTGCATCTTTAATAAAGTGTAAGAAATCATTCTTGATGTCATTAAAGCGTGGTTTGTCTTTTAGGAATTCGCTGGTTAGTCCATGAACTTGCAAGGCGCCTTCATCACTTTCTCGGTCTGGGTTCAAATAATGATGGAAATGTTGATTGGTTAATTGACGGTTGCGTAATTCTACCGCGCCAATTTCCACGATTCGATGGCCGAGTTTATATTCCAGTCCGGTTGTTTCGGTATCTAAAATAATTTGTCGCATAGGTTAATTAGTTTTCCGTTAAGATCATTTCTACGCCACGATTAGCTAACTGATCCGCTCGTTCATTACCGGCGTCACCGGAATGACCGCGTACCCAAAACCATTCGATGTCATGTTGCTGCGTTAGCTGGTCGAGTTGTTTCCATAAATCATCATTCTTAACGGGTTTTTTGTTGGCGGTGCGCCAGTTGCGTGATTTCCAGTTGGACAGCCATTCACTGATGCCTTTCTGCACATATTGTGAGTCGGTATACAGATGAACTTTGCAGGGTTTTTTTAAGGCCTCCAGTGCGCGGATAGCAGCTAATAATTCCATGCGGTTATTGGTTGTTAATGGTTCGCCGCCAAACAATTCTTGTTCTTTGTCGGCATAGTATAAATAGGCGCCCCATCCACCAACACCGGGATTTCCTTTGCATGCGCCGTCGGTGTAGATCTCGACGACTTTATTGTTTTTTTGATCGCTCATCAATAGTCGATTCATTTAGTTTTTGTGTTGCCGAAGCAATTTTCTTCTTTCCTGCCAGACTTGTTTTCCAGCCGGGTTTGATAAGATGCATGCCATGTTTGTGCTTAATGGCATGTAGAAAATAGACGCCACCAGATATCGGCCACCAACGATCACCAGCGGCCTCCATAAACTTAAAGCGTTGGCGCCATTTTTCTTGTTGAAATGGTGGAACATAACAATATAAGCGTCCCCCGCTCATTTCAAAATTGAGTAGTTTAAGCCAATCCTTGACTCTAGGAAGCGCAATAAAACGTCCGTTCCAAGGAAATTCGTTACGGGAGGATTTTAAATAATGACGTGTGCCCCATAAACTGCGTGGATTAAAGCCGGAAATAACAACATGTCCTTCCGGTCTTAATATTCGGTAAATTTCGCGTAGAATTTGGTGTGGGTTGTTATTGAATTCAAGTGCATGCGGCATGATGACGAGATCCATACTGTCGCTCTTGATGGGTAATAAGTCGGCAGCAGCGATTAAATCTGGATGGTTATTTATTTCGGTGCTAAATTGAAAGGGGATACGATTTAATCGCAGGAAATTAAATTGTGACCAGCCAATTTGCATGGCGTTGTAACCAAAAATATTTGCTACAACTTGATCAAAATATCGATATTCGTATTCAATTAGATATTGGCCAAGTGAGGTATCAAACCACTGTTGTGTTGTTTGTGTGGACATATAGCGCCAATTTTATATCATTTTTATTTACTAAACCTTATGCCTAATAAGGCAAAGAGCGTGACGAAATTCATTTTGGGTGCAACTTAAGTAATCAGTTCTCTGATATAGGAGAAGGTGACGTGCACTCGATTGTTAACAGCGTAACAATGCTGAAGTGTTTTATCAAGGTGCTCGCCTGAGTATGTTATATTTTAATTTGTAAACCTTATTTTTATTGGCTTCTAGAGATTTTGATGAAAATGCTATTTGTGTCCGGTGATTCACTTGCGGATTTTTAACTTGCGCTGTTTTGAATTGAGCGCATATACGCCTTCTGCTACAGAATGATTGTGTTTCCGATCATCCTGGAATCCTCAGTTGGATGGTGCTTAGAGTGCATGGCATTTGACAAAATATTTGTTTTATTTCATAAGACTAGACATTTCTTAAGCAATCAACTGAGGATTCTAGGATCATGGTATGTTCAATTTAAAATATAGATTTGGCATGAGTTCTCCAATCAATAAGAAAAATTTTTCAAGTTATCATGCCCGATGCTCATCAGAGTACAATACTTATCATCTTATTCAACCAATGCTTAATTCTGATGATAGAGGGGTAGTATCACCATGACCGTACATCGCTTGATTTTACCAATAGGAACCCGAATCGGTGTTTATGAGATTAAAGATGCTCTGAAAACCGGTTCGTTTGATATTACCTATCGTGCGTGGAATCATCATTTTAAGGATTGGGTCGTAGTGTTGGAGTATTTTCCGACCGATCTTGTAATGCGCGATAGCGATGGTCTGAATGTCAAACCTAAGTCGTTAATTGATGCGTCGGATTTTGAATATGGATTGAAAGCATTTGTTGATCAAGCTGAGAGATTGATTCAAATCGAAAGTCCCAATATAGATGCGGTGGAGAATTTTCTGTCGTTTAACGGTACGGCTTATTTAATTATGAGTGATGTCGGTGGGGTGCCATTATCTAATCTTGATTGGTCGTCAGTGTCCTTCACCACAAGTGAGTTCAGGAAAATGTTGGTTGCAATGTTACAAACTTTGCAAAAATTGCATGAGAACAACATTATTCATGGTGGTATTCAGCCTGCCACTATTTTGTTGAGTAAGAAAGGAGATTTGTTATTAACTGACTTCTGTGGGGCGCGTTTGGCATTGGCTTCGCATGGCAGAAAAAGTGCTTATGTCTTGGCAGATGGCTATGCACCCGTTGAGCAATATGAAGACATTGGTAAGACTGATGTAACAAGTGATTTTTATTCTCTGGCAGCTACGTTCTACTATTGTATGACTCAACAGAAACCTATTGCTGCGCAAGATCGTGTTGAATGTTTAAGTAACGGTGAAGCTGATCCATTGGCGATGTTCTCGATATCTTCTGAAAATTCTTCTGACTCTGGAATAGAGAAGGTTATCAATAGGATGTTGTTACTGAATCAGGGTGAACGCCCGCAAACGGTTGATGAGATTCTTTCAGTATTAAAAAGGGAAGGTGTTGATTCTGATCAAGCTGTTGACAGCGAACCTAAGCAAAAGGTGTCTACTAACAACATATTATGGATTTTTGTTCTATTTGTTGTCGCTATTTTAACCACTATAGAATTAATGTCTTTACGTTCTAACCCAGATGTTGCACAATTCTCAACTGATCTTTCGGCATTGAAGCCAAATGCTGAACAGTCAATGGTTGACTTAGATGAAGATGAAATGGGTGACGTGGTTGATGATGAAAGTGTGCAACAAATCGTGTCGGTTGATCATTTATCGTCTGAATCATTGCAATCTGATTCGAAACGAATGTCAGAAAAACATTCTGTTAACTGGTATTTGGATGCGGCACAGATTGCAATTAATGAGTTACGTTTGGTTACTCCGCCAAGTGATAATGCTTATGAGTATTTACAGGAGGTTTTGGTGGTAGAGCCTGAAAATGATACGGCACTTTTGGGTTTGCAAAAGATGGTAGATTTATATATTCAGTTTATTGACAAAGCTCGGTTTGATGGTCAGATCAATACAGCCTGGGTTTATTTGTTAAGGGCCGAGAGTATCTTGCCGGATTCTCCGGAGCTGAAACATGTCCGTATGGAATTGCTAAATTTGGATGAATAACAACTTTAATTCATGGAAAGGAGATTTTAATGGCAAATGCAAAAGGTGGAATGTGGGTGGTGGTTGTCGCTGCAATAGCTGTTTTTACAGTAATGGAGCTATTGTCTTCGGGTGCTGCGAATGAAACGGCAACTGCGGACGCAATAGAAAATACGGCTGAACCGGCGGCTGCATTACCGTTACAGTCTGATGCCGATATGGTGGCAATTAATCAAGCTGAGGACGAGGATGCTAATGAAATGGACCTCGTGTCAGAGTTTGATGCGGTGGTAGAAGAAGTCCAAGATATGATGCAGGATTTGCAACAAGTGACAGAAGATGTTGTTGAGGATGTTTCTAACAATGTGTCAGAACATGTAGACCAATTTGTAGCGGACGGTGAAGAAGCTATATCGGAAGTTATGGACTCTCCACAAGAAGCATTAGTAGATGAGTCAACATTCCAGCCTGAGCAAGTAGCTGTACAGCAGACAGAAAGTTCACATTCTGTACAAGAACATTTAGATGCAGCTGAGAAAGCAATCGCGGCGTTGAGATTGACTACGCCTGAAGAAGATAGTGCTTATAAACATTATATGGCAGTCTTGGCAATAGATTCAGGTAATGCAGAAGCAGCTGCGGGGCTGGAGAAAATAGTCGATATGTATATTTATTTTTATAATGAGGCCCTAGCGGAAGGGAAGCCTGGTGCCGCTAATGTTTATTTGCAACGGGCGGAAAATGTTATGCCGGATTCTCCTAAACTTAGAAACATTCGATAGTTGTTTAAGAAACACCTTAAGGGAATCTCTAGAAATCTAGATTTTTTGAGACGCCCTTAAGAAAAAACTACAGGCGTCAGTAAGATTTAATATCAAATTTTACTGACGTGCTTTACGATCTGAAAAGCGATGCGTCGCTGTTAGATTTCCACCAATGGGTTCCGTGAGTGTGTTGGTTCGTTTAACCATGGCCTCAATTCTTGGGTTTGTTGGTTCCTTAATTGTTATCCGGTTTATCCTAGTACGCCGTCTACTTGGTATTGACGGATACAGTTAGTTTTTCAGCGTTATTGGCAAGGCAGGTTTCGCTGGTAATGATTATTCCCTTGTCAAGAGACCTAACGCCGCCAGTGACGCTGAAAAGCTAACCCGCAGGGCGATCACAAAATGTCCCGTCATCGCGTTGCAGCACTTGCCAAGGGAATAACCATTGTCTGCGTGCTGCGTCTTGCGACGAAACATTTTTTAATCGCTATATCCGTCAATATCAAGTAGATGGCGTACTAGTCTAATGAAATGGATTCCTCTCCCCTAACCGACATCAATGTGTCAAACTAGTGTGCAATCTTTAGGATGATAGGCACCTTAACAAACTCCAGATTAACTATTGAATCCAAGGAAAGTCACTTGAATACAGATTTACATTGAATCTAAGGTCGCAAAACAAGGCACCGTTCGTAGACAATGGTGCCGTAGCCCTTGGCAAGAACGACAACACAGTGTTGTGGTTTTAGATTCGATGCAAAACTGTGTAGCGTCATTGCAATCATCTTCAAGGTGAACAAGACGTCTGATTCTCACATCTTTTGTTCAGTCACTTGTAAGCAGTTTTAGCGGTCAACGGACTTTTCTAGGATAATGCTAGAATCAACTGTTATTTCAGAAGGCATAATAAAAGGTATGGTGATTTCTGTTGGTAATCTTATTGAACGAAAGATGAAGGTGAAAATAATATGATAGGGGTTTTGGTGATTACTCATGAGAATTTGGGTGATCATTTAATTCGTTGTGTAAGTCATGTGGTAGGCGAGAAGCCAGAACAATTACACTATTTGAGTGTTTTTATTCAGGATGATCCCGATGCTGTTTGTGCACACGCAGCGTTGTTAATTGATCAATTAAATAGTGGTGATGGGGTGTTGGTGTTTAGCGATATTTATGGCGCGACACCTTCCAATATTGCTGCACGATTAGTTCAGCCTGGTAAGGTTGAGTGTATATCTGGTGTGAATTTACCGATGTTGGTTAGGGTAATAACCTATAGAAATGAACAATTATCTGTTGTCGTGGAAAAAGCCTTGAGTGGTGGTAAGGATGGGATTCAGCAGCTTGGGATGGAATCATATCATGCAGCGTAAAGCGGTTAATATTGTCAACAAGTTGGGCTTACATGCACGAGCCTCTGCAAAATTAACAAAACTAGCGAGCCAATTCAGTTGTGAAGTTTGGGTCGCACGTGATAGTCGGCGTGTTAATGCAAAAAGTATTATGGGCGTTATGACATTGGCTGCTAGTAAAGGATCAACCATTCAGATTGAAACAGCTGGTGATGATGAAGAGCAGGCTATGACGGCACTAATTGCATTGATTGAAGATTACTTTGGAGAGGATGAATGAGTTTTATCCTGCAGGGAATTGGTGTGTCGGAAGGTGTGATGATTGGGCGTGCGCATCTTGCTGCACCTTCAGCTTTGGAGGTTGTTCATTATTTGATTCCTAATAATCAGGTGCACAATGAGATCGCTCGTTTGGATAATGCGTTTGCCACCGTGCGTAAAGAGTTCGAAATGCTGCAATCTTCAGTCACTAGTGGCCCGGCTTTGGCTGAGTTTAGTGCATTTATCGATTTGCATCATATGATTTTAGATGATCCGACGCTGTCTGAAGCGACGCGTAGTAGTATTGAACAGACGCATTGCAATGCCGAATGGGCATTGACCCAGCAAATGGAGGTGTTACTTGAGCAATTTGAGGCGATTGAAGATGCTTATTTGCGTGAACGTAAAACCGATGTTGTGCAGGTGGTGGAAAGAGTTTTAAAAGTGCTGATAGGGCACCCTGGTTATTTGCCGCCAGCATCCAAGCACTTGGGTGATAGTATTCTGGTTGCACATGACTTAAGTCCGGCAGATATGATGCAATATAAGCAGCATCAATTTACTGCCTTCCTGACGGATATGGGCAGCATGACTTCGCATACCGCAATCGTTGCACGCAGTTTGAATATCCCTTCTGTGGTGGCTTTGCATCATGCACGCCAACTGATACTAGAAGATGATTGCCTGATTGTAGATGGTGGGCGAGGTATTATTATTGTCAATCCAGACAAGTGTGTGCTGGATGAATACCGTTTGTGGCAACGTCAGTTAGAGCTAGAGAAGCGAAAGCTGCGTCGTATTAAAAGTATTGCTGCTGTTACATTGGATGGCGCAGCAATTGATTTGCTTGCAAATATTGAGTTGCCGGAGGATCTGGAACAAGTTAAGGAAAATGGTGCTGCTGGGATTGGACTGTTCCGAAGTGAATTTCTTTTTCTTAATCGGGATGATTTGCCGAGTGAAGACGAACAGTTCGAAGCGTATCGTCAAGTCGCTGAGAAAATGCGCGGGAAGCCAGTTACCATCCGTACATTTGACTTGGGTGCCGATAAAAGCCTGAAAGGTAGTATTCAAGTCGCTGTGAACCCGGCACTGGGTTTGCGTGCGATAAGGCTTAGTTTGTCAGAGCCACAAATGTTTCAGGTGCAGTTGCGAGCGATATTACGTGCTTCTAAGTATGGTCAGGTGCGTATTCTGGTGCCAATGTTGTCAAATCTGACTGAGATAGATCAAACATTGCATTTGATTGAAATGACTAAACAGGGTCTACGTAACGAGAGAATGTCTTTTGATGAAAATATTCAAGTCGGGGGAATGATTGAAGTTCCTGCTGCGGCCGTATGTCTTGAAATGTTCATGCAAAAACTTGATTTTTTATCGATTGGTACCAATGATTTGATCCAGTATACATTGGCCGTTGATCGTGTCGATGACACCGTTGCGCATCTTTATGATCCATTTCATCCGGCGATACTTTGGCTTGTGGCGCGTGTTATTCAATTGGCGAATAAAGCTCGAATGCCGGTGACGATTTGTGGCGAAATGGCGGGTGATATTCAATTTACTCGTTTGTTATTAGGGCTAGGGTTAAAACAATTCTCTATGTACCCGGCCCAATTATTGACGGTGAAAAGCCAAATTCTAAAAAGTCATTTACCTGATATTATGCCGTTAGCTCAAAAAATTATTAAATCAGACAGCCCGGAAAAAATGCGCGCTTTATTGGTTAGGCTAAATGGTTGATTGATAGTTTAGCTAATCTTAACCTGGATCTAAAATATTCAGTTGTTCGTTCTGAGAGTCTGTTGAGCTAAAAATTTATCGGCTAAGAAAATGGGATAAGAAGCTTAGAATATTTCGATTTATCGATGCAAGGGATGATTATCCTAAAATCCTCAGTTGAATATGGCACTTAGAGTGCATTGTTGTTTATTTTTGGCAAGGCGCAATGAGAAGTGAACGAGTTCACAACGAATTGCAACGCAGCAAAAGATAAAGAACAGTGTGCTATAAGCATCATAGCGTAGAGCATCTGTAGGGTGTGTGGCATTTGACAGAATATTTGTTTTATTTCATAAGACTAGACATTTCTGGAGCGATCAACTGAGGATTTTAGGATTATGCGCCTTAAAAATCAAATAATCTGAGCGCGCTTTCTCATTTTTCACGCTACGATTACTTAAGTCCGACAGACTCCTAGCTTAAAATAATGCTTTGACGATATAATAAACGGTTTAGAGTATCACATCGTTTCTTCGGGACTTTCCTTATAACCACAATGCAAGATTCAAAATCAGTAGGTATTGTTACGCCACAATATGTACATATTGATACACCATTACAACTGAGAAGCGGTGCGGCGCTCAGTAGCTATAATCTAGTGTATGAAACATATGGCAATCTTAATGCCGATAAGTCAAATGCGCTATTGGTTTGTCATGCGTTGTCAGGCAGTCACCATGTTGCGGGAATTTATGCAGATGCGCCTAAGAGTAAGGGGTGGTGGGATAATATGATTGGCCCTGGAAAACCGATTGATACCAATCGATTTTTTGTGATTGGGGTAAATAATATTGGGGGTTGCCACGGCTCGACGGGCCCCGCGAGTATTGATACTAGAACGGGTAAACATTATGGCGCAAATTTTCCAATTGTTACGGTTGAAGATTGGGTGGAGACTCATGTGCAACTTGCAGCGCATTTGGGTATAGAACAATTTGCCGCAGTGGTTGGTGGTAGCCTAGGTGGAATGCAAGCGTTACAGTGGGCGCTGGATTACCCGGAGAAAGTACGCCATGCGTTAGTGATTGCTTCCGCATCAAAATTAACTGCGCAAAATATTGCGTTTAATGATGTTGCGCGTCAGGCGATAATGACTGACCAGGATTTTTATGGCGGTGATTATTATTCTTATAATACGTTGCCCAGAAGAGGATTACGGCTTGCGCGGATGTTAGGGCATATCACCTATCTTTCTGATGATTCGATGGCGGCAAAGTTTGGGCGTGATTTGCGTAGTGACGAGTTGTCTTTTGATTATGGTGTGGAATTTGAAATTGAGTCTTACTTACGTTATCAGGGCGACAAGTTCGCTGATTTATTTGACGCAAATAGTTATCTGCTGATGACTAAAGCATTGGATTATTTTGATCCGGCTGGCGCTTATGATGGAAATTTAAGTGCAGCATTTCAAAACATAACGGCAGATTTTCTGGTCCTGTCATTTACCTCCGATTGGCGTTTTTCACCGGAACGTTCGCGAGGTATTGTAAAAGCGCTGTTGGATAATGAAATTAATGTCAGTTATGCAGAAATTACTTCCAGCCACGGCCATGACTCGTTTTTGATGGAAACAGCATACTACCATCAATTGGTAGAAGCTTATATGAATAATATTGCTACATGACCATGAATAATAAGGCAATATCATCTCAGATCGCTTTACGTCCTGATTTTGCAACCATTGCGGAATGGGTGAAGCCGAATACTAAGATATTGGATCTTGGCTGCGGAGATGGTTCATTGTTGCGCTATTTGCGTGAAGAGCGCAATGTATTGGGATATGGGGTAGAGATTGCTGATGCTAATGTACTGAATTGCTTTCATAATGATGTCAATGTGATTCAAAATGATTTGGAGTCTGGTTTGTCCAGCTTTGAATCAGCGTCATTTGACTATGTCATTTTGTCTCAAACGCTTCAGGCTATGAGACATACTGAAAGTATTATTCAAGAAATGTTGCGAGTAGGGAAGGAAGGAATCGTGTCTTTTCCAAATTTTGGTCATTGGAGAAATCGCATGCAAATTATCTCTGGACAGATGCCTGTTTCAGAGGAACTACCCTATAACTGGTATGACACACCGAACATTCATCTTTGTACTTTAGGTGATTTTGAGGCGTTATGCCATCAATGCAATGCGAATATACTTGAAAGTCGTGTTACAAATGGAAATCAGCAAGTCAAGATATTGCCGAATTTAATGGGAAAGTTGGCATTTTATCGTTTTGAACGTTCTAGCATTGATAGTATGTATTAACCTAAGGTTAAGCTGGCAAAGATTATTGTGAGAAAGTACATCTGAAATGGCTTCAATTGAAATCTTTCAGCTGAAAAATGATTAATTTTTGGTTGCATGAATGTTGAACCTGCTGTACAAATGTGGCAAGATCTTTTTATTAACAATAAAATAACAATTTTTAATATGACATACCTCTCACGTGCAAAGTTTTTAGTATTGCTACTTGCAGCAGTTTTTCTTGCAGGCTGTGCTACAACTCAAAATCAAAATCAGAATGATCCATTGGAATCTATGAATCGTGCTGTTTTTAATTTTAATGAAACTCTTGATGACAATGTCATGGAACCTGCTGCTAGGGGGTATAGGTGGATTATGCCTGATCCTTTAGAATTATTAATTGGCAATTTCTTTTCAAATCTAAATGACGTGGTTGTGACGACTAATTCTATCTTGCAGTTAAATTATAAGAGCGCCCTTGCAAGTGGAACACGTGTACTCATTAATACAACATTTGGAATGTTTGGTCTAATTGATATCGCTAGTGATATTACTGCAGCGAGTGATGTCGATCTGAGTAAGCGGAATGAGGACTTTGGTCAAACATTAGGGTTCTATGGACTTGGTACTGGGCCATATATCGTTTTGCCAGTTTTAGGGCCAAGTACTGTACGTGATACATTTGGAATTGCTGTTGACAGCTTCTTTGCCGATCCTGTTACACAGGGTGTGACCGGTGTCTTCATGGATGGTGTTCCTTATCTTAATTCAAATGAAGTACGCTTGCCGGTAGCAGCTGGTAGTGCGATTGATAAACGTGCGCAATTACTGGATGTGGAAAAAACGCTTGAAGAAGCGGCGCTGGATAAATACGAGTTTGTTCGTGATGCTTATTTACAGCGCAGAGAAAGTTTAATTAATAACGAAGATACAAATGAGCCTAATGGCAAGGATTAAGTCCCGGTAATATTGGCCGGTCATTCATTCATGTTTTTAAATTTGTCTGTCAGTTTTAATTAACCGGTATTTATCTAAGAAGTGCCGGTTAATTTACAGACAAGATCGGTATTTCCTGTGTATTATTTCTGATTCTAATCATGTGCTTGTCCTGAATTTAATAATTGATATTCCAGGTACTATTCGCTTGA
The DNA here is from genome assembly GCA_021774195.1 of Nitrosomonas sp. Taxonomy (GTDB): domain Bacteria; phylum Pseudomonadota; class Gammaproteobacteria; order Burkholderiales; family Nitrosomonadaceae; genus Nitrosomonas. The sequence goes on from JAJFJJ010000113.1 coordinate 11,438, forward strand.
TGGTGGTAAAAAACATTTTTCTATACAAGTGGGTAAATTCTACGTTTCTGACGTTTTGTGATCGAGTGAAGTTCTGTTTCGAGTCTTTCAGGCTTATCGAGTTATTATGTATTAGTTGTTATTCATACCGCAAACCAGAGTTTCTCGTCTATTGTCCTAATAATGTAACACTTGTATGATGTGAATTTTACGGTTAGTCATGGGCCGGAGTTTATAACTTGATTAAAGCTATGAGTGCGAAGGAAATATGAGAAAATTTCAATGTAATATATGTGGTTTTGTTTATGATGAGGCAGCTGGTGATCCTGCGCATGGAATAGGAGCAGGAACACGATGGGAAGATGTTCCTGATAGTTGGACTTGTCCTGAATGTGGCGTTGTCAAATCAGATTTTGAAATGGTGGAGGTTTAAAGTATGCCTGATCCAGTAATCATTTTAGGTAGTGGACTGGCGGGTTATGCGGTAGCACGTGAACTACGCAAATTAGATCCGCAAATACCGATTATGATGGTGTCTGCGGATCATGGTGGTTTCTATTCTAAACCAATGCTATCGAATGCATTGACGACAGGAAAGACTGCCGATTCTATTCTGAATGGTGATGCGGATAAGATGGCGTCACAATTGAACATCAAGATACAGGCACAAGTTCGTGTGACTGCAATTGACAAATCTGAGCGTACTATCATGTTGGAGAATGGGGAACGGTTATCTTACAGTCAACTTGTGTTGGCTTTGGGTGCTGACCAGATTTGTTTGCCACTAGACGGTAATGGTGTAGACGAGATTCTGACGGTAAATGACCTTGATGATTATCGACATTTTCGTGAAGTACTGGAAGGTAAAAAACAGATTAGCATCATTGGTGCCGGTTTGATTGGTTGTGAATTTGCCAATGATTTGGCCGGAGCTGGTTTTGAGGTAAATGTCCTTGATATCAGCAATCAACCACTGGGGCGGTTATTGCCATCAGAAGCCGGGCAATTTATTCAAAAAAAGCTGGAAGCCGTTGGTGTGACATTTCATTTTAGTTCAACAGCCAAATCTGTGGATAAAGTTGATGGGCGAATGTGTGTGACACTTGATAGTGGTCAGGTATTAGCGGCAGATCTTGTATTGTCGTCGGTGGGGCTTCGGTCACGGACACAATTAGCTAAAGACGCAGGACTGACCGTGAATCGAGGTATTGTGGTGAATCAATTATTGCAAACATCAGCTGAAAATATTTTTGCGATTGGCGACTGTGCTGAGGTGAAAGGTAAGGTGTTACCTTTTGTTATGCCAATTACACATGCGGGTCGTGCATTGGCTGCGACACTATCAGGAAATCCTACGCCGGTACATTACCCTGCGATGCCAGTAATGGTCAAAACATCTGCTTGCCAAACGGTCGTTTCACCACCTGATTCGGATGTTAGTGGTACGTGGCAGGTAGAAACAAGCCAGGAAGGCGTAAAGGCGCTTTTTCAAGATGCTGATGGAAATCTATTAGGTTATGCGCTGCTAGGAGCCGCTGTGAAAGAAAAGATGGCATTGACGCCACAACTGCCACCAGTTCTTAAATAACCTTATTAAAATTTGCTTTGCAATTAAATACTAGATGTTTAAATGAAATTCTTATTTGACCTTTTTCCGGTCTTGTTGTTTTTTATCGCTTTTAAAGCCTACGATATTTTTGTTGCAACAGCCGTTGCGATTGCCGCAACATTTGTTCAAATAGGTTGGCTTCGGTTTCGCAGTCAACAAGTCGACAAAATGATGTGGGCAAATCTGGCTGTGATCATTCTTTTTGGCGGTGCTACGTTATTATTCCAGGATGAAGATTTCATTAAATGGAAACCGACAGTACTTTATTGGTTGTTTGCAACGGCATTATTTGTTGCTAATTTGTTTTTCAACAAAAATCTTATTCGGGCGATGCTTGAAAAACAGATTGAACTTCCATTAACAGTATGGAACAAATTAAATCTTAGTTGGGTCCTGTTTTTTGTTTTTTTGGGGAGTATAAACCTTTACGTGGCTTATAGCTTTTCGGTAGATACTTGGGTGTCGTTCAAATTGTTTGGTTCTACAGCGTTAATGTTGGTTTTTATTGTGATACAAGTATTCCTGTTAAACAAACATATGGCTGAAGTGGTTCCAGTAACTAACGATACGGAGTTGGAGGTAGAAAAAACCAAGCAGGTTGATGAGAATGTTGTCAATAAAACAGGTGAGAAAGAATGATGCTTTATGTCATCAATGGTGAAGATGTTTCAGATAGTTTAGAAAAGCGATTGTCGGTTCGTCCGGCTCATTTGGAGCGAATCAGATTGTTGCAAGAAGAAGGGCGGTTGATTTTGGCAGGACCTTACCCGGCTATTGATAACCTTGATCCTGGCCCGGCTGGGTTCTCCGGGAGTTTAATAGTTGCAGCGTTTGAAACTTTAGCCGCTGCTCAGGAATGGGCTGATGCAGATCCTTATGTTGCTGCGGGGGTTTACCAGAATGTAACCGTTAAGCCTTTTAAGAAAGTACTGCCCGAATAGATAGTGTCTTAATGTCTCTGCCGAATGTTCACGTTTGAGGCGTTAAAGCGTATACTTCGATACCAGAGTCGTTTTTATCTCAATTATTATAAAAGGGAAATTCCATGCGTTGTAAGAAATTTTCGCAGTTAATAATAGTAAGTGTTTTTAGTCTGACGGCTGCAGCTTCACAGGCTCAATCAGCCACTGCTGTGGCTAAAGTTAATGGAGTAGAAATCCCACAGTCGCGTTTGGAATTAATGGTGAAAGCAAATGTTATGCAAGGCCAGCCAGATGGACCAGAAATGAGGAGGGCGTTGCGAGAGAACCTGATTTCAGAGGAAATCATCGCGCAAGAGGCGCTTAAAAATAAATTGGATCAGGACTCAGAAGTCATCGCGCAACTTGAATTAGCGCGTCAATCAGTGCTGGTCAGAGCTTATCAAGCAGACTATATCTTAAATAATGCAGTGAGCGATGATACCTTAATGAAAGAATATGAAATTCTTAAGGTGCAAATGGGGGATAGTGAATATAAAGCGCGCCACATTCTAGTAGAGAATGAGGATGAGGCTAAGGGAATCATCGCTGCGCTAAAGAAAAAGGGTGATTTTGCTAAACTTGCCGCTGAAAAATCGATTGATGATGGCAGTAAAAATGAAGGGGGAGAACTTAATTGGAGTCCTTCAGGTGCGTATGTTAGACCTTTTGCGGAAGCTTTAGCAAAATTGCAAAAAGGACAGCTAACTGACGAGCCAGTACATACTTCTTTTGGCTGGCATGTAATTGAGCTAATTGATATACGTCCGATGGAAATTCCACCATTTGAAGAAGTAAAAGACAATATACAGCAGCGTATTTTACAAAGAGAGTTTGCTGCTGTTGTGCAAGAGCTACGAGGACAAGCAAAAGTAGAATAATCTCCTTTATTTTAAAACTGAAGATTTCTGATTTTTAGTAACTACTCAGTTAGCCCCTAGAATTTACCATTTCTGCTACAAAATAATCATTTACATGTGTAAATCTACATTTTGTGCCTTGTACTGATAAGTTCTAGGGACAATCAGCACAGTTGCCGTAATATGCTGAATAGTTGAGCATTTTTAATGTAATACAGTAAAGTAGTTCGTTGCATCCTAACGATTTCTTATGTTGTAATGCATTAAGTCAATAGTTAATGAAGTCATATAAAGAATGAATTTTTCCAACAGTTGTTATCTGCTATGGATTAGGATAGCGACAGTTGGATTATCCCATCACTTATTGGGGTCAAGCGTACACATAGCTCGTTAGGTGTGCATGTGTATATTTGTTGAACTGGCCCCCCTAAAGTTCTTTGCAAGCTAAAGGACTTTCAATTCCGTTAATTTTTGACCTAGCGCTCCGTCCTTGATCGTGAAAGGACAGCCTGTGACGCCCCCTGTGGGTTAACTTTAGCGCCACTAGCGGTGGTGTTAAATCTCTCATGGGACAACCGTTGCTAGCGAACCTGTCTTGTCAGTAACGTTGAAATGCTCACTGCATTCACCAATATCGAGTAGATGGAATACTAGTTTGTATCTTTTCCAAAGCTTATAGGCACCCCTAAGAACCTATATTTCGAGTATCCACAAAGCGAATAGCCTGCTTACCCCGTTTCGTCACAATATTGCGTTACTGACAATAAACATCTCCTTACCTATCAGCATATGCTGCGCCAATATTAGTTTCTCGCTATTAAGAAACCTAGTACTCAGTCTTGCGACGAAACATCTTGTAATCGCTGTATCCGTCAATATCAAGTTAGTGTGGTAATTACAACAATTGAGTTATTCAGTGACTTGAATCACCACACTATATCGATTGTTTGTGTAACTCTCACGAGAAAGTGAGTACATTACGCAACAATATGGCTTGATCTATATCAAAAGTCATAGAAATTATTGCGCGTTATATAGACGTTCAGTATGCTTAGTCATGTGTAAGCTAGGGTTTTTAATTCTTACGCCGAATTTTATAGGGTAGTGTTGGTTTGCTTCACTCCGAACGAGATTGAATTACCAAAAATGGAGGGTATTGTTTTGTTTTCTCTTAAAAAAGAATTTAAAAAGAATGGTCTGGCACTGGCAGTGTGCAGCGCGTTCTTTGTGTCGACATTTGCTCACGCGGATGCTGATTACGGCCATGATTCATCACATACAGAATCGTCTGATGATGTAGGGTTGATTGAGAGCCTGACTGGGTATAAGTATAATGATACGAATTTCATGAAATCATTGGGTGTTAAGTTTAATGGTTGGACTGAAGTTGGTTTCTCAGGGAATGTTAGTAACAATAGTGGTACAAATGGTCCCGTTACATTTAATGATGGTCCGAATGAGTTTAGATTGCATCAGGTGTACGGTATTATTGAGCGTGAAGTAAACACAAATACTGATACTTGGAGCTTTGGCTTTAGGGCGGATGTGTTGTATGGTGCAGATGCTCGTTATTCTGCGGCAGCAAACTTTGACGCCGATCAAAACTTTAATCCTAATATACTCGGTAACGGCCAGCGCCAATTGGTATTTCCGCAAGCCTATGTAAATATCTTTATGCCGATTGGAAATGGTGTGACCGCACAGGTTGGTCATTTCTATACATTGATTGGCTATGAAGTGGTACCTTCAGCGGGTAACTTCTTCTTCTCACGTG
>JAJFJJ010000114.1 GCA_021774195.1 Nitrosomonas sp.
CCGGTAATGTGTTGCCTAACTTAGCTTATTAAAGCTTGGTAAAGACCGGGATAACTGCGCCGGCAATACTGTTGATGTGACGATTTCCTTCCTCGTCCCAGGTCATCAGCAATCCACCAAAACGACTCTCAGGATCACCCAACAATGCCATCAAACGCTGTACTTCCCATAATGCGTCTTTAGCTTCTAGGTTAATCTCACGAGTCTCGCCAGGTTGTACACCTGAATCATCATCCAAGACCAAACCGGTCGCAACCAATTCTCTTGGATAATCAGGATCAAGATGCTCTTGACCCAGTTTGTTTACAAAACGTACACCAGCTGTTGTGAACTCACCAATGTTAATAGCGGTATCGCCATTGTTGGTCAGATCCATCGTGATACGTAATGCACGTCCAGGTACGTCATAGTTAGCATGCGTAATTTTGATTGCAACTGGATTCGGTGCAATCGGCAACGGTGCTACTTTTGACTCACCAGCCTGAATCGGTACTGTGTATGGATGTACACTTTCTGTATAACGATATCCACCCCATACTAAGGTACAGGTCAGAATCGCAACACCCAAACCAACTTTTCTGTCCATTGGGTCAAGCAACAGTTCGTCACCATACGCCAACAATACACGACTACGTGGCAAGAACATCGGACGTGCTACGAAGTAGCCAATCCAGAATAAACCAAGACCCATCCACAGCGCATGCCAGAATAATCCATTACCCAAGTTAAATGTCTCTGAGTCAATGGTTTCACCAGTCAATGTGGTGATCGGGTTGGTAAAGTCATCCCAGCTTCCGGTAATGTTCATCCAAGAGGCAGGACCTGCAATAGGACCAGCGTCTTTAACGTTTACCATCGCGTGCATGTGATGACGGCCTGGAATACGTGCTTTCAGGATAACTTCAAATTCATAGTCACGTCCAATTACTAGTGGACCTGAAATGAAGGTCGGCTCACCATTCAGCTTGGTGCTCAAACGTACAAACACCGGACTTGGGCTACCTACGTTAAAGAAGGCACGCTCTGGCTTTCCAACCGCACGCGGCCAATCTTCTGCCAAGTGAAACTTACCTGTCATGCTAGCAAGGTCATTAACTTTAGTGGTCTTTGGTTGCCACTTCATGTCATACCATTGAATACTACGCATACGCAGGAATGGTTCCTGTGAACGCTCACCATGTGCTGCTGCAGGTGCTACGTCTACTACTAACGTTACCGCCAGTGATGCCGCGCCAATTGCCGCGCCGTACAGGCCTAATACGCCCAGTTTAAAAATGTTTTTTATATTCATTATTTAATCCCCTGTGCAAAGCCTTTCTCACCAAACGCTGTCACGTCGTGCTTCATTGAAATACGGCCTCTCTCACCTTTAACATAGTAGAACGCGGTGCAATAGAGGCGACCAAAGTACCACCATACGCAGAACATCAGCATGGATACAAAGGCTGAGAAGAACGCTGCAATAACTGTCGTGTGACCACCAAAGGTACGCAATGAACCTTGCTCAATCAATCTCACATACTCCGGTGTACCTGTTCGTACATACAAGAAGCCTGTGTAATCAGCTACTGAAAGCAATACGCCTTCAACAACGATTGGCAAGTGGGTTGGTCCAAAGATTGGCCAGTTGCCTGGGTAGAAGAATAAGCCCCAGAAACCACCACCTAATAATGCTGTGATCAACCAGTTACGGGTCAACAACAAAATGGTATCCAACATCAATGCACCAGGTATCATGGTTGATGGTAATACAAAGTTGATTGGATAGTGTGACCACCAGTAGAAGCCCCAGTAACGGGTCAACCACTCACCTATTAATAGGCAAACAATACACAAAGTCGCACCAAATGGTAAACGGTAGTTTACCCAGAGGTAATACATCAATGCTGCACAATACATAATCCCGACAATCGGTGTTACTACAGGCCACCATTGACGATCTTTCCAATCTAGCCAGAAATCCCAATCACCTGCTAATAGCATAAAGTGCATGTGGAACGTTCCGACCAATAGAATACATAGAATCGGAAAATAAACCGCATCAATGTATCTAGACATCCTAACTGCTTCAGGCGGCATTTTGGCCGCTGCTATAATTTCGTCTGTTCTGCTCACTAGACCCTCCCTTCGTTTGTTTCGTGTGATATTAAAGTTGAAAACATGACGATTCCTTTACTGTCGTTTACTACTTTTCTGTGCCAGCTTAATGCCTATACTCCCTAACAATAAGCCAGCTAATTCCTTAAGTCGCCCAGGCAAGGCCGGGCGACTTAATAAGCCAGATTAAGGTACGATCCGGTTATTCAGGATGTCTTTGCTCTGGTTATTCCAAATGACGTCTGTCAAGTTAGAGTAACGGGTGACAATCTGTGCCGCAATACCACCTGAGAACAAGCCAGCCCAACCCAGAATCACAAAGCCCCAGTGCAATGGCGCACTAAACAGCTCTTCCATGAACCAGAATGCATGGCCCCACTCGTTCAATCCAACGTTTGGCAAAATCATCAATGGTCCAGCAATCGCCATAACTAATGGGAATGATGTGCCACGGCTATACAGCGGCAAACGGGTCATCGCGTACAAGTAAGCAGCTACACCACATACAATGTACATTGGGAATGAACCATAAAACACAACAACGTGACTTGGTGTGAAGCTAGTGTCACGAATAATCACTTGGTGCCATGAAGCATCTTGCTCGGTGAAGAAGCTACCGCCCCAGTAAACACCAAACAGGTATACACCCAACCACATCATCCAGTAGAAATAACGCTTAATTTCTAACTTAGGATCGAGATTGTCCAATTGCTCAGTGGTATCACGAGTCTTCAGAATCCAACCCCACGTTACTAATGCAAACAGTGGCATCAGGGTCATGTGTACACGCCAAAGGCCCATCCATACACGATCAAATTCAGGCTCCATTGAGTCCATGCCGTGTGAATACGCAAATGTACGCTGATACCAAATCCAGAAAATTGCTACCGCCAGCATGGTACCCATGCCCAGCTTGTAGTACTTGGAGTCGTACCACAAGGACATGTCGTAATCAGCGCTGGCTGCATTACTTGTTCCATATGTTGTTGCCATCTTTATTCCTCCTTGCTGTTAATCAAAACTACTTCTCATTTACTGCTAGTTCAATTACTACAACTACTTCTAATACTAATTAATTAGTACTGCTAATGCGTGACTTCAATAAACAATAAAAATATAGCACTTCTACTACTTAAATTTGTCACAACCGCCAGGCTAGTCGACCTTACCCCTTCTAGTCAAGTCATTTGTCATAAAATTTCCATTACTCTTGTAAGGATTTTTCATGTAATCACTATATTATTTTTCAATTACAGTATGTTAGAAATATCACATTATTTTCACAAAAATTTCACGAAAGTTATTTTTTTGATTTCTGACGTTATCACTCAATCGACGCTCCATTCTCACTAAAAAACTATGAATCATGTCTATCTTAACAATCACGAAACGATTTAACATAACTCAATTCTTTTTATTCATCATATCCTTAAGATTTGAAAATGGGCTATATGTCGCGTCATTTGTTGAACTTTGTGCTGTATCACGGCCTAATGAGTCTTTTATCTTCGAATGTTCATTTTCATGGCAATAAGTACAGAGCAACTCCCAATTGCTCCCATCAGGTGGATTATCATCATGATCATTATTCTTATGATGAACTTCTAATAATTGCAAATTTTTATGGTCAAACGCTCGCGCACACCGGCCACAAACCCAAGGAAATAATTTTAATGCCTGTTCTCGGTAGCTTTTCGCACGTTGCTTAGTATTCTCGCGAGCTTGTTGCATGACTTTATCCCATTTATCGCTTTCCTTTTTCACACCTTTTCTCCACGAGATCTCATTGAAATAAAATTTCTGTGTAACCTGCTTATACAACCGATCAAGTTAAGAACCTTCAAAACTTAATCATTAAACTTATCAAAACCAATAACTCTTGTTCCCGCAGCTATTTTCCGGGTCAAAAACCACCCCATGTTCATTTCTAGCGCATATTTCGCCTTACCATCAGAATCATGCGCGATCAATGTTTCTGGTTGCATGTCAGCAATATTCAGAATAACGCCATTTTCATTAATAAATGCAACACTTAAAGGAATAAATGTGTGTTTCATCCACATACTGTAATAACCCGACTCCGGAAACACAAATAGCATGCCGTCATTTTCTCCTAATTCATCACGATACATTAATCCACGGGAACGAGAAAATTGTGTATTTGCAACCTCCACTTCTATTTCGTAATCCAATATTTTTAATGTTATTTTATCATTCAACTCAGATGTCGCATTAGAAGAACTAGCCAGGATCAGTAACAAACCAAGTACGGGCAGTTTCATCAATGTTTACCTGTACTACCAAACCCGCCATCTCCTCGATGGCTTTGATCGAAATCGTCCACAATATTAAACGCTACCTGTACCACCGGTACTACAACAAGCTGGGCTATACGCTCCATCTCATTAAGAATAAATGATTCTTGTCCTCGATTCCACACAGAAACAAAAACTTGCCCTTGATAATCTGAGTCAATTAATCCCACCAAATTACCGAGCACGATACCATGCTTGTGTCCCAAACCTGAGCGTGGCAGAATCATTGCTGCAAGCCCTGGGTCAGATAAGTGAATAGCGATTCCAGTTGGAATAAGCGTTGTTTCACCAGGGTTTATTGTGACCGACTGTGTTATACATGCCCGCAAATCCAACCCTGCCGAACCAGATGTCGCATAAGTTGGCAACTGTTCATCTAGACGTGGGTCTATTATTTTAATATCTATTTTAGTCATTGCTATTATCGTTCTTTTTAGACGTTTTATATAGTTTCGCAATATGTTTAATAAGCTTCTGAGCTTGCTTATATTTTGTTGCTTTAGATAAAGGGTACTTACCCTCATCATCAAACAAAATCAATTCGCATTCATCTGTACCAATCACGTTTTGCGCCAGATTCCCAACCAATAATGGCAATTTTTTATTTTTACGCTTAGATTCCGCATTATGCTCGAGGTTTTCTGTTTCAGCTGCGAAACCGACACAAAATGGCGGTTCAGATAAATTTGACACAAATTTTAAAATATCCGGATTTGATTCTAGCAGTAATGAAAACGCACCTTCTGTTCTCTTGATTTTTTGTTCCTGTGGTTTTGCCACACGATAATCGGCCACAGCCGCCACACTAATAAAAATATCTGCTCCCGATATCTCATCACGAACCTTTTCGAGCATATCATTTGCACTCATCACTTTAATCAATTTCGTATCAACGGGTTCATTAATACAGGTTGGGCCTGAAATAAGCGTCACATTAGCACCTGCTTCCACTGCCGCACGGGCAATCGCGTAACCCATTTTTCCCGAACTTATATTGGTTATACCACGTACCGCATCAATGGCTTCATAGGTTGGGCCAGCAGTCACTATTACATTTTTGTTTTTCAGCAGCTTTGGCTGCAACTCTCCATATAGTGCATCCGCCAATTCAAATGGCTCCAACATACGTCCCATTCCAACCTCACCACAAGCCTGCTCACCACTGGCTGGACCAAATATTGTTACGCCATCAGCCCGTAACAAGTCAAGATTACGTTGTGTTGCTGGATTCTCCCACATTTGCCGATTCATCGCTGGTGCAATCATAAGTGGACATTCACGCGCCAAACACAACGTCGCCAATAAGTCATCCGCCATTCCATTAGCAATCCGAGCAATAAAATCAGCACTTGCTGGTGCAATTAAAATCGCATCAACTGTACGAGACAAATTGATATGCGCCATATTGGCAGCGGCGTTTGTTTCCCACAAATCGGTATAAACAGGATTACCCGTTAGGGATTGAAATGTTACGGGACCAACGAAACGACAAGCCGATTCAGTCATGACAGTTTGCACATCAATTCCACTCTGAGTCAACATTCGCGCCAATTCTGCTGCTTTGTATGCCGCTACTCCCCCTGTAACCCCTAATAAAATCCGCCTTACTGTAGAACTTTCTTTTCCAATCGTTCTATTCATTTTGAATACTATCCTTTTCCGCCACTTGCAGCTTACATTGACTCAACAAACAACTAAAGAGCGCCTCTAAAAACCCATATTTGCGAGCATCCGCAAAGCGAATTGCCTGCTTACCCCGTTTCGTCACAATACTGCATTACTCACAAAAAACATCTCCTTACATATCAGCTATATGCTGCGTCAATATTTTTTGTTCTCGCCTTGTCTTGTTTAGAAATCCGAATTTTTAGAGGCGCCCTAAACAAGCTATTCTATTAATTATAGTAATAAATTGCCGTTTTCGTTATACACCACCCATTTATCACTTAATTAGTTATGGCAATTACAGACTGGCCAGAATCCGAAAGGCCTCGAGAAAAACTCTTAAGATTTGGCGCTGAAAATCTATCGGACACTGAATTACTAGCTATTTTTCTTCGTACCGGAATCGCCGGAAAAAGTGCTGTAGATCTTGCTAGAGACCTTATTCAACATTTTGGCAACCTAACAAGTTTGTTTGCTGCCAATCAAAATACGCTATGCCAATTACCTGGTATTGGTGCAGCCAAATACACACAGCTACAAGCTGTTTTAGAAATGTCTCGACGTGCTTTGGGAGAAACCTTAAAACAAGGTGACGCACTTAGTTCTCCTCAGATAGTCCGTGACTTTCTGCGCTTGAGTCTTTCCAACAAACATCACGAGGTTTTTGTCGGCATTTTTCTGGACACAAAGAATCATACCATTGCCACCGAAGAATTATTTAGCGGAACATTAACACAAGCCAGTGTTTACCCGAGAGAGGTCGTCAAACGAGCATTGCATCATAATGCAGCGGCAATAATATTCGCGCATAACCATCCCTCTGGTACAACAGACCCCAGTCAAGCTGACAAAATATTAACACAATCATTAAAACAAGCACTCGCCTTAGTTGATGTAACTGTATTGGATCATTTCATTATAGCTAAGGACAACATACTTTCATTTTCTGAAAACCATTTAATTTAGCAAAGGACTTGGACAATCCAAAACGATTTTTGTCTTCAATTTGCAGCAACATACATTTGAATAAATACCATTAATCAGGATATAATGCGCGTTTTAGAATTTCGGAGCGCATCAACATGGCACGAGTATGTGAAGTAACTGGCAAAAAACCAATGTCAGGCCATAATGTTTCCCACGCGAACAATAAAACCAAGCGTAGATTTCTTCCTAATTTGCAACGCCGTAAATTTTGGGTTGAAAGTGAAAATCGATGGATAAGTCTGCGATTATCTAATGCTGCATTACGAACCATTGACAAAAATGGTATTGATGCGGTGTTGGCAAAAATGCGCTTGCAAGGAAAAACCGTTTAAATCATCAGCATCGTTAAGGAGTCTTTACAATGCGCGAAAAAATAAAGCTTGAGTCCACTGCTGGCACTGGACACTTTTATACCACCACAAAAAATAAGCGTGCCAACCCAGAAAAAATTGAGATATCAAAATTCGATCCTGTAGCTCGAAAACATGTGAAATACAAAGAAACAAAGCTTAAATAGCCAGCACCATATTTAGGTAAAAAAAAACCCGCCGATGGCGGGTTTTTTTTACCTACTTATCTTCTCGTGCTATGCATAACAACGCAAGCGCTGAGAAAATGATTTTAGAACATCAATTCCACTTTCTTCAGCTCGTTTACACCAATCTTCTAGTTGTTTCACTAACTCATCCTTAGACGCAGTAGAACGCAACCAGATCGAAGAAAGTTCTTCACGCATCGTATAAACCTTATCAAGATCTTTCGTACTACTTAAAACTTGATTTAAGGTCTCACGTTCATGCTCTTGCAAAGTTCTAGAGTCGGCCAGCACCCAACGCTTTAAAGTTGGGTTATCAATACCATGCTTAACTGCAACTTCCTTTAAATGCTCAACCTCAGTAGCAAACGTTTTTTTCAAAGACTTTGAATATTTAGTCAGCACTTCATATCGATGTGAAATAACTGCTTGCAATGTATCCAAATCGCACTGGGTCTTTTCTTTGTTCAGACGTAATTTAGGCGCAATCTTCTTAACTTTAGCCAACCCCATCATTTCTAAGGTACGTATGTACACCCAACCAATATCAAACTCATACCACTTATTCGATAATTTAGCCGATGTCGCAAAAGCATGGTGGTTGTTATGCAATTCTTCACCACCAATTAAAATACCCCAAGGAACAATATTACGGCTAGCATCTTCAGCCTGAAAATTACGATACCCTAAATAATGACCAACACCGTTGATGATACCTGCCGCCATAACCGGAGACCAAATCATTTGGATCGCCCATATTGTTATACCGATTGGACCGAAAAGAAGGATATTAATAATCATCATGAACGTAACACCCAATGCACTATGCTTTGAATAAACATTGCGTTCCATCCAATCATCCGGTGTGCCATAACCATAACGTTTCATTGTTTCTTCGTTCTTCGCTTCCTTTCGATAGAGCTCCGAACCTTCTAACAAAACTTTCCAAATACCAAGAACAACTGGACTATGTGGATCGTCTACACTTTCACATTTGGCATGATGCTTACGATGAATAGCAGTCCATTCTTTGGTAACCATACCTGATGTCATCCACAACCAAAAGCGGAAAAAATGGCTAGGTATCGCATGCAACTCGAGCGCTCTATGAGCTGAATGACGGTGCAAATAAATTGTAATACAGGCAATTGTAATATGTGTATAACCTAATATCACAATGATATAACCCCACCAAGGCATATCAACAACGCCTGAGATTAAATTAAGAAATTCTGAAATCATATAAATAATAATCCTTTAAAAACCCACTTTATAATGGGCATGCCTGAATTAATAAATAATCAAGCACCTAGTTAAATTTTATTAACTAAAATTTACAAACACCCATGCTTCTTAACATTCTTTATGTTATAGAAACACATATATAAACTTTACTATCTATATCAGGGCGTTGATCCGTACCACACCAAATACAGACTCGCCTATATTAACACCTTATAATAAAAAAATTTTAATTTGTGTCAATCAAATCATCTAAAACACTAAAATCAAAGATTCTTTCTTATAAATAAATGCGCATTTTACATTGAATGCGAAAGATGGGAATATACTTTTGATTGGTCCTAAAAATACATCAAAAATTATAATCCAACATCCGCCACTTTCCTGGCGCCAAGTCTTTTAAACAAAAGTCTCCAATGGCATATCGAATCAAACGCAGGGTGGGAAATGATACGGCTGCTGTCATACGTCGCACTTGACGGTTTTTCCCTTCTTTAATGGTTAACTCTAACCAATTCGTTGGTATATTTTTACGAAACCGAATGGGTGGTGATCTCAACCAAAGATTTCTCGGCTCTTCAATCAAACACACTTTTGCAGGTTGCGCGGTAAAACCCTTTAATTTGATACCTTGACGCAATCTATTTAATGCCGTCTCATCAGGGCACCCCTCTACTTGTACCCAGTATGTCTTAGGCATCTTATGTTTAGGATCACTAATTCTATTCTGCAATCGCCCATCATCAGTCAACAAAACCAGTCCTTCACTATGCGCATCCAACCGACCCGCAGGATAAAAATCAGGAACCGGTATGAAATCCTTCAGTGATTGATATTCCGCTTCAGCAGTAAATTGACAAAGTACACCATATGGCTTGTTAAACAAGATTAAACGTGACATCAAATTAAGTCCATCACTTTAATAACGTTATTTAAAGCATCTCTGGATGGGTCACTGCTTTAAGCTTACTGTTAACCATCCCATTTTCATTCCAACAACTAATCCACCCGACCGTCCCAGGCCTAAAATCAAAATCCGCAGGCAGATTAGTTAGCAAATATTCAGCGACTTCACCCAATGTCGGCTGATGCCCAACAACTAATATAGCCCCTCGCGATTCTGGCCAACCAACAACCGATAATATATCACTAACACTTGCACCTACCGCAATCTCGGGAGAAGTTTCAAAGTCTCGTCTAAGTGCTTTTACAGTTTGCTGTGCACGTTGAGCCGGGCTGACAATTATTCGCGTTTCATCGGGTATTTTTTCATTCAACCAAACAGATATTTTCTGTGCCTGATTCAATCCATAATTAGTCAACTGGCGCGCTGCATCTGGATAACCGTTCTCAGCTTCTGCGTGACGCCATAATATTAACTCCATCTGTGTCCTTAAGTTAGGGTCGTTATGACAATTTCAATAGAGACATAACTACAGACCGCTTTCACTTTCGTCAAATAGCACATCAGGGCCAAAATCCGACTGTTTAACCAGTAACAACTTTCTACGTGACCGTTCACCTTGCTTGAGAATCACTTGACTAAGCGGCACAGCGAAACATTTAGCTAAATATTTTCGTAACGCCGCATTAGCCCGCCCTTCTATTGGTGGAGCAACCAACTTTAGCTTTAAAGCATCTCCATACTTCCCAACCGTTTCTGTTCGCTTTGCCCCGGGCTGGACATGTAGTGTTAATAACAAATCATTGTTAGCGTCATAATGATACCAACACATAGACAATCAAAAAAGCATTGAAGTAATTTCAATATGAACGCCAGCGACCATCATGAGCAACAATTGAATCAAGATCAACGCGAAGAGTGGTGATAAATCCACATTCGCAATGGGTGGAATAATTCTGCGAAATACTCCTAAAAATGGCCTGGTAAAACTATCCAACAGCGGTGTCAATGGACTACGTGGATTGATCCAAGATAAAACCGCTTGGACAATGATCGCTATCAATATGATAAATAGCGTCATCTTGATGATTTCCACAATCCCCAGAAGCCCCATCACACCAGCAGCACCACCAAAATTAGTTCCGAAGTTATAACCTTGGACAAAGTAAACACTGGTCAAGATAATACATTCAACCAGCCAGGCCAATATTAAAGTAGAAAGATCCAGTCCATTCCAACCGGGAATAATGCGACGTGCCGGACGTACCATAAAATCCGTTACGGTAATAAGAAATTGAGAGACAGAATGATAAAAGGGAACACGTAGTAGCTGAAAATAAAACCGTAATAATAACGCCAGGGAAAATAATCCAAGAATGGCATCAAGAAGAAAAACCAAAATCTGACTAGTCATATGTTATTCCTTAATAACAATTATTGATTCAAAAAGTGTTAATCAATCAACAATTAAAAATTTATAATTTGCTAAACTCATCACTAAGTTCTCGTGAACGTTTATTAGCCGCATGAATAGCAGAAATAATCTTGCCTTTCACATCATTCTGTTCCATCGTCTGAATAGCCTGTTGCGTTGTTCCACCCTTAGATGTCACCCTGGCTCGCAAAGCTGCAGTATCTTCATCACTCTCACCGGCTAACTTCGTAGCACCATGAAAAGTTTGCAAGCTGAGCTGCCTTGCCTGGTCAGACGTCAGGCCCAATTCTATCGCCGCTTGCTGCATTGATTCAATAAAATAGAACACATATGCAGGCCCGCTTCCTGAAATTGCTGTTACCGCATGCAAACCCTCTTCTTCATCAACCCATATAACATCACCGACTGCGGCAAGGATTAATGCCGCGTTTTTTTTATCTTGCACGTCAGCGTTCGGTGCCGCATAAAGCCCGGTTACACCTGCCCCAACCAATGACGGGGTATTAGGCATCGCACGAATCACACGCTTATAATTACCCAACCAACGCATGATATCAATCGCTTGAATACCTGCCGCAATGGAAATAACCAGCTGTTTCTCCAGTGTGCCTATCAACTGTTGCGTTAATTCAAATAGTTGTTGTGGTTTCACTGCCAACACAAGTACGCCGCAAAATTCAACACCAACTTTCAAATCCTCAGTGGTAAACACACCAAGTTCCTTTTTAAGTCGTTCACGGCTTTCCGAATCAATTTCAACAATGCAAATTTGTGATGCTGTAAAACCCTGTTGAAGCATACCTTTAATTAATGCGGTCGCCATATTGCCACCGCCTATAAATGTTATTTTCATATTAATATTTACTGCATTCAGTTATCTTTGACAATGTGAACAATAAAAACTCGAGCGCTGCCCTTGTTTAAATTGTTTAATTAAACCATTACATTTTCGGCAATCTTTTCCGCTACGCCCATAAACCCAATATTGTTGCTGAAAATAACCTGGCTCACCATTACTATTAACAAAATCACGCAAACTGCTGCCACCAGCCTCTATCGCCTTTTGCAAAATTTCCTTTACAGCCTGAACCAACTTTTCATAACGCACAAGACTTATTCGACCGGCAGTAATCTTTGGGTTAACCCCCGCTTGAAATAATGCTTCATTCGCATAAATATTACCGACACCAACGACAATCTTATTATTCATCAATGTTTCCTTAATACTCGCGCGCTTACCCCTTGTTTCTCTATAAAATGACTCAGCGTTAAAAGCCTCAGTCAACGGCTCCACACCAAGATGGACCAGTAACGGATGCACATGAATATTCCCTGTATACCACAGAACCGCTCCAAACCTGCGCGGGTCTCTTAAACGAAGAATTTTTCCGCTATTTAAAACCAGGTCGAAATGATCATGCTTTTGTGGTAACTCAGTCGACTGTATACGTAAACTTCCCGACATTCCCAGATGAAGGATTAACGTCCCAGACTCAAAACCCAACAATAGATATTTGGCCCGGCGTAATACAGTTTGGATACTTTGACCGGCCAAAATCGTTGGTAAATCCATTGGTATCGGCCAACGCAAAGAAGGGTTACGGACAACAACTTGCACAACAACTTGATCCAGCAGATACGGCGCAATACCCCGCTTTGTTGTTTCAACCTCTGGCAACTCAGGCATTAATTGTCGACACGCTGTTTCTTAAAGTATAGTTCCATCAGGAGACAACAAGCGTTCTCCAATTTCTGGCGGAAAAAAATAACTAATCGCTTCATCATCACGCAACAAAATAAATTCTTTACCATTTCGCATAATTGTAAAAACAATTTCTCGCCCACCTTGCAAACTGATGGTTATTTTATTTGCATCCCTGTCAGTATCTGTCTGCGCATGGAATGCGATGTTCGATGCATGCACATTACGCCACAACTGATGCCAATCATTCAATTCCTGCGAATTCATCGTTTCTTCTTCAGATCCCGGGAAATGAGCACGCCATACTGATTCTTGTTGATAAACACGCCAATTAGCCGACTCATACTGAACGGGAATTTCATTCTTTGCCAACAAGGATGTACTAACCAACTCCAGTGGATTAGATGGGAGAAACACTGCGTAACGTGGAGACACCAGATGAATATTCTGATCGGTGACTAAGTATTGTAAATTTGTAGTGGGTGCCAACCCACCAAAACCAAAATACAATTGATCAATATATAATTCAACAATCGGTTGATCTTGTCCCAAATGTGCTTGCTCCGATAGCGCAAAACGTTGCTGACTGGTAGCCGACAAAATTTCCAGTATTCGGTCTACTTTTTCCTTATCTGCTGCTACAAAAAGTGGTTTTTCTATATACCAATAGCCGTCAAGCTTATTTAGCGTGATTTCAATTTCATTTCGGATAATCCGGATGAGTTTTACAGTATCGGCAGATTGCTCTGCGACCATATGCTCCGAAACGGAATCTGATGCTGGCCTTAAATAAAGAGATATTGCAAGGCCAATAACTGTGACCAGCATGATTATATTGAGTTGCGAATGATAATTCATAATTTATTTTTTATTCTTCTTCGACGCCAATGAATAATAAACCCTAAAAGCAGAAACAATATCGGTAACACAATGAGAAAGGTAACAACCATTATCGTCAAAGCCATTTCACTTAGCATCAAACTGCTATCAAGTGTTGCACGCGGTTGAATCGTAATAAGCTCTTCATCACCCACTAACCAATTCACCAGGTTAATACCAAAATCAAGATTGCCCCCATTACCCAAATAAGTATTTGCTAAAAAATGGCCGCTACCCACTACCACGACACGCTGCTCTCGATCATTTACAGTGCGTGTTAATGCAACTGCAACACTGATTGGGCCAGCCACATCGTCACCTTGATCAAACATTATTTCATCATCTAGCTCACCGGTTTCAACCCAACCTTGCTGTGCAACCTCAACTAAAGAAACGCCATACCATTCTGCATTCTCATTAATTGTTATCTGGCGGGCAAAAGGAAACACGGTAACATAGTCAAAATTATGCGTAATGACATGCTGACCATAACCTGTACCTAGCGCAAACGTAAGCGGTGCTTTCAATTCTTCAGCTTGAGGATCGATCACAATACCTGGCGTCAGGGTCAATTGTAATTTCTCAGTTAACGGCAACAAACCACGCAACGATTCTTGATCAACAAGCCATAGCAAATTTCCACCAGAATCAATATATTCCAATAACTGATCAACCTCACCACTCAATAAATCGGTTTGAGGCGAAGCAATCACTAACACGCTGGCATCGTCAATACTCTCATTTTCAACCACAAGATTCAGGCTCCGACTATTAAACCCATTGGCAACTAACTGCTTACCAAACTCTCCTAAATCATAATTAGCCATACCATCAAGCTTACGTTCCCCATGACCACTCATGGCCAAAATCAGCTTCTGCTCTGAGCGTGCCAATCGCATTAATGCATTAGTAAATGCTTGTTCGTTAATGGTTGTCAAGTACTCGCGCCTTTGGTTAAATGAAATAACCATTTCGCCATTCACTTTCACCCCGGCTTCTTTGGCTAATCTCGGCTGTTCAGTCGGGTCTACAAAGGTTAATGTCAGGTCAGGCTTGATCCGTTGATATAACACGACAAATTCGGTAATAATTTTACGAATATCTCCAAATTGCGCATGTTGCTCGGTTGCATACGCAACAACTTGCACCGGACCATGCAGCTTTTGCAATGTCTCTTTACTTGCTTGGCTAAGACTATTACGGTTGTTTTGCGTCACATCCCATTGTATCCGCGTTTCCAATGCTAAAAATCCCAGCAAAAAAGCCAACAGCAGCAACAAAACAACAAAAATCACATTTTGTAGCCGTGCATTCGTGCGAAATTTTTTATTGATGGTCACCATATGTCAGCTTATCTTATACCCCGTTGTCACATGCCTATGCGTTCATTATCTAATCGGCGTATTGTCAGCACCAAAAACAGAAGTACAAACAGCATGAAATAAGCAATACTAAAGGTATCAATCAGGCCATGATTAAATTGTTCAAAATGCTTTAGCAATGAAAACTTAAGTAGCCAACTATTATTATCTACCACCAAATCTAACACCCAAAAACCCAGCAATATTCCCAATGCACCAATCGCAGCTACCACAGGTTGCGCAGATAAGCTCGATATATAAAGTCCCAATGCAATATAGCATGTAATCAAAAAAAAGATGCCCGTCACATTACTCAATAACAGACCCAAATCTAGTGATCCGCCAATTAATAATGATAACGACAAGACAACGAGCAAACCGATTACCAACATCAAGAACACCATCAAGCTTAGAAACTTTCCCAATACAATATCTGTTAAAGTAATTGGTGCAGAAATTAACAATGTCAGCGTATGATTTCGTCGTTCTTCCGCCAACGAACGCATGGTTAGTATTGGCGTAATGACCAGCAAAGCTATGGCAGCCATAGCAAATACCGGCATAATAATAACTTCCGTTATGCCGGGTGGATTAGCTATTTGTAATAACTGCGGCTGTAACTCAAGAAACACATCCAATCTTCCCAAAAACACCCATGTAAGAATTAAATGCATCACTGCCAGCAAAATCCAGGCCATCGGTGAGAAAAACAACACTCTTAATTCTTTAAGTGCAATCGTAACAATCATCTCGATATCCTAGCTAGTTACCAATCCCGGTTAGCGCCATAAAAATGGTTTCCAAACTCTTACCTTCATCTTTTAAAGTGGTTAAATATTCATCATAAACTAAACGGCCTTGATGAATAATATTGACTCGATCACAGATGTTCTCGACCTCCGACAAGATATGGGTCGAAAATACAACACTACTGGTTGTTGCCAGCCCATCTATTAACTGACGAACCTCTCGTGTTTGGTTTGGGTCTAAACCGACCGTCGGCTCATCCAGAACGATCACTTTAGGACGATGAATAATGGCTTGTGCAATACCTACCCGTTGCTGAAATCCTTTTGATAGCGTACCAATCAATTGTGACCCACGGTCACTTAATCCGCATTGTTCTTTAACATAATCTAAGGCAGATTGTAGCGCCTGTTTATCCATTCGATGTAGTTGTGCCACAAACCGCAGTAATTCATTGACCGTCAGTTCCTGATAAAGCGGTGGCACCTCAGGCAAATAGCCCAAATGTGTCTTTGCAATTCGTGGCTGCTCAGTCAGGTCAATGCCACAAATCTTAACACTCCCCTTGCTGGGTGCCAGATTACCGGTTAGCATACGAATAATGGTTGATTTACCAGCCCCATTTGGGCCAAGCAGACCCAAAACTTCATTCTTTCTTAGCTGCAAATCAATTTCATGAACAACCGTGGTATCGGCATAATTTCGGCACAAACCACGTGCCGACAATGGCAACATAGCAGTTTGTTCGTTCATGACAAACCCCTTACAATTTAGTCTTATTTCGATCTTACCGTAAAATTTCTTATTCCAAACCAAAAAATAATCAAATCCAAATTCGACCATAGGGAGTTTAGAGAAATGTCCAAAAAGCAGATCGTAATTCACCTACTACTACTCACCACTACAGGCCTCCCACTCTCTTCACAATCCAGCGAAATTGTCACAACAACAGCAGACCAAAATAAGTTGGCTATCACGGTCTACCAACAAAATCTTGCATTGGTCAAAGACACCCGCCGCATCCATCTTAACAATGGTCTAAATCAACTTGCCTGGCATGAAATTTCTGCTCAAATGCAATCTGAAACCGCGTTATTGAGAAACAAATCCCAACCAGAAGGGTTTATTTTACAAGAGCAAAATTTTGACTTTGATCTATTAACACCACAAAAATTATTGGAAAAATACACCGGCAAAGCAATTACCGTTATTCGCACCAACTCCAATACCGGGATAGAAAGCAAAGAAGCTGCCACTGTATTGACAACCAATGGCGGTGTCATTCTACAATTTGAAGATCGTGTCGAGACAGGTATCCCAGGACGCCTGTCTTTCCCTGAAATTCCTAACACATTACATGACAAACCCACACTAACCGCCTCTTTTACCCAACCCACAACCGGCCAACAAGACCTCGAATTAACTTATCTAACTGCGGGCCTTTCTTGGCAGGCCAATTACATCGTTGAATTAAATAATGAGAACAGCCATATCAGTCTTAGCGGACTTGCAACCTTAATCAATCAAAGTGGCGTGACCTTTAAAAACACCCATTTGCAGTTAGTTGCCGGTCATTTAAATCGAGTCAGTCACCCACAAGTCCCTCAGGCTAAAAGAATGGCACTAGCGTCCGCACCTGTTGAGCATGACACCATGCACAGTGATGAACTCTTTGAGTACCACCGCTACACATTACCCCAAACAACAACGTTGGAAAACAATCAAGAAAAACAAGTTGCTTTTCTGGTTGCAAAGCAGATCCCCGTTGACAAAACATTTCTACTACAAGGTGAAAATTACTATTATTCATCCCCGTATCATCAACGACAACGCAATCCGAATATAACGGCTTATATCAGTTTCAAGAATTCCGGTGAAAATCTGAACGTTCCATTACCAGAGGGCATCATGCGCACATACCTCAATGATACACAGGGCGAATTACAATTTATCGGTGAAGATCGTATCCATCACACACCAAAAAACGATACCGTCCGTTTGAAACTGGGTCATGCTTTTGACATCACTGCCGAACGGAAACAAACCGACTTCAAAAAACTGCCTACCGCTGAAAAACAACATAGACATTATGAAACAGCACATGAAGTTACACTGAAAAACACCAAAAAAGAAATAATCACATTGGAAGTACGGGAACCTATACCAGGTGATTGGGACATGCTATCGGAATCCTTACCACATCAAAAGATCGCCTCTAACCTAGCACAATGGCAAATCAAACTACCCCCTGAAAGTGAAACCATACTGACTTACCGGGTACGCGTTAAATTTTAGCGTAATTATCGATCATGGCTAACGAAACATCGTCGTCATAGTATACTATTCAGTTTGTAGATCACTTAACTGCAATTTTGGTTGCAGTTAAGTCCGCAAACAAGATACCCCTACTCTATACTCTAGTGAAAGTTTTAACCCTATTCGTATTTGTATTTGTCATATACGGCCTTACCTCCTGTTCTGATGACGATGCAAACAAGCCATCTCAGACACCAATTCCTTGGGTTAAAACCACCCAAGTTCACTTTGACAATCAATCTACATTAGAACTGTCAGGCGTTGTACGCGCTCGCTTTGAAACACCTGTGGCCTTTCAGCTTAATGGCCGCATTGCAGCACGGCATATCAATGCCGGGCAACGTGTAGTGAAAGGTCAAGCTTTATTTGACTTAGATACACGCGACCTGAAACAATCCATTCGTGCTGCTGAAGCTGATTTGGCAGCTGCGCAAACAGCACTGGCTACAGTAACCGCTGATGTGGTACGTGATCGACAATTAGTGGCAGAAAATTTTGTCAGCCGTCAAGCTTTGGAACGAACAGAATTGGTTGAGCGAGAAGCTAGAACACGGCTCGATGCAGCACGGGCACGATTGCAGCAAGCAATAAATGCGTTAAATTATGCTGATTTACGCGCCGAAGAAGCGGGTGTATTGATCGAGGTGAACGGCGAACCCAGTCAGGTTGTCACCTTCGGGCAGGCGATTGCCGTATTGGCCCGTGATGGCGAGCGAGAGATCGAAGTGTTTTTTCCAGAAAGTATTCAGCCGCGTCAAACAGGTAGTGTTCGTCTCGCCGATGGCAGCTTACATGCCTTAAAATTACGTGAATCCGCAGGCGCAGCCAACCCGACCAGTCGTACTTGGCGCGCCCGCTATCGGATTACGCAAGCTGATCATGCTTTGTCACTGGGTGAAGTGGTGCGAACACGCTTTACCAAAGGTGTCGGTGCTTCTAATACAATAAAAATACCGCTTGGCGCATTGGATGAACGAGGCGAGGGTGTGCGTATCTGGCAACTGCTCGACAACCAAGCACAACCCTTATCGGCACAAATCATTGCATTAGACAATGAATATGCATGGGTTACCGCTGATTTGTCAGAAGGCAGCCATATCATCGCACTGGGTGTCAACCAACTCAAACCTGGCATGGCTGTGCAAGCACTCACACCATGAGTTTCCCTAATTTATCCGCACTGGCCGTACGAGAACGTTCAGTCACCCTATTTTTCATCTTGTTTTCTGTTATCGCAGGCATCTATGCGTTTCTCTCGCTTGGCCGCGCCGAAGACCCCGACTTTACCGTACGAATTATGGTGGTATCGGTCACTTGGCCTGGCGCAACCACTGAAGAAATGCAGAATCAAGTGGTTGACCGGCTGGAAAAACGCATTCAAGAAGTAGAACATCTTTATCGCATCGAAACCAGCATTCGCCCAGGTCGCGCTGATTTACAGGTTGAGTTTCATGACTATGTTACCAATAGCATGATTCCAGAACTGTTCTATCAAGTGCGCAAGCGCATGATGGATGAAACACCGTATTTACCACGTGAAGTGGTCGGCCCGATCATTAATGAAGATTTTTCCGATGTTTATTTCACGCTCTTTGCACTGACCGCACCCAGCATGCCCATGTGGGAACTAACCCGAGAGACGGAAGCGATACGTGACCGGCTACAAAGGGTCGAAGGTGTGCATAAAGCCTTGATTCTCGGTGAACGCAGCGAGCGTGTTTATGTGGAATTTGATAATGCGCGGCTGATTAATTTAGGACTTTCACCACCACAAATTTTCGATGCCATTGATGCACATAATCGCATGGTGCCTGCAGGACATTTGGAAACTGCTGGACCGCGTGTCTATTTGCGGCTGGACACCGATCTTGCCGACCCTGAGCAACTTGCCGCAGTACCCATCCGTATTGGCGATAGCCTGCTACGCCTGGATGATATTGCCACGATTCGTCGCGGCTATGAAGACCCACCAAGCTACCTGATTCGTGCGCAAGAGGAAGATGCCATTGTCCTCGGCGTCGTTATGCGCAAGGGTGAAAACGGCCTAGTATTAGGTAAACGTCTTGATACTTTCCTCGAAGCAGAGCAAAATCGTCTGCCGTTGGGTATGTCAATCACCCAGCTGACCAATCAGGCTGAAGTGATATCCGCTGCAGTCGACCTATTCCAGGTGAAACTTCTGGTCGCGGTTATGGTTGTGATGGGTGTGTGCTTTTTAGCGATCGGCTTACACGCCGGTCTGGTGGTCGGTATTGCCATTCCGATCACACTCGGAATCACCTTTTTGCTGATCATGATTGGCGGCATCAATCTCGACCGCATCTCGCTCGGCGCACTGATTATCGCGTTGGGCTTATTGGTGGATGACGCCATCATTGCAATCGAGACGATGATCGTAAAAATGTCTGAAGGCTGGGATCGCGTGCGGGCCGCAACCCATGCCTGGACGGTCACTGCCGCACCAATGCTCTACGGTACCCTGGTAACAATAGCCGGCTTTGTACCCATTGGCTTTGCGCAGTCTGGTGTCGGTGAATACGCGGGCAATATCTTTTGGGTGCTTGCCTACGCATTACTGGCATCTTGGATCGTAGCGGTAACCTTTACGCCTTATCTCGGCACCCTGCTGCTACCAGCCATTCAAAAGAAACATTCACATGCGGACACACTCTATCAAACACCGCTTTATAACAAAATACGGGCAATTATCAACTGGTGCGTCACTCATCGTAAATTAGTCGTCGCCAGTACAATCGGCCTACTGGCACTGAGCATTGCCGGTCTAGCCGGCCCCGTACAAAAACAGTTTTTCCCCGTCTCCGACCGACCAGAAATATTAGTTAGCGTTTTTATGCCACAGGGTAGCGCGATCACCAACACCGATGCGACAACCAAAAAAATCGAAGCCATCCTGGCCGAGATGCCTGAGGTTAAAACATTATCGGCCTATATTGGCGCCGGTGTGCCGCGTTTCTTCTTCGCGGTCAACCCCGAACAACCTGACCCGGCTTTTGCCAAACTCATTGTCGTCGCGCACGATACCACCACACGCGACAAAATCATGGCTGAGCTGGATCGTCATATCGTTAACGGTGCTTTCCCTGAAGCACGAATCCGGGTTACGACGCTACTGTTCGGACCACCGATTATTTGGCCGATCACCTTTCGTGTGGTTGGGCCGGACCCGATAAAGATTCGCCACATCGCCCATCAAGTCAAAGATGTGATGAAAGCCAACCCACACGCACATGATCCACACTTGGAATGGGACGAACGCGCACCAGTACTACAGCTCGCCATTGATAATGACCGCTTGCGTCTAATGGGGCTGACACCCAGTGATATTGCTCAACAACTTCAATTCCAACTCGATGGCATTGCGATTACTGAAGTACGGCACGGCCTGCGCACGGTTGAAGTACGCGCACGAGGTCTTAGAGAAGATGCGCGTGATATGTTAGCACTTGAGATCAGAACGCAAGATGATCGCAAGGTCCCATTGGAACAGATCGGCGATTTGCAAGTTAGATACGAAGATCCTGTTATTAAACGCTACAACCGTGAATTCTTTGTTGCAGTCAATTCTGAAGTACGTGGCGCACAATCAAGCGACGTGACAGCAGACATCTGGCATGAACTAGAATCCATCCTGGAAGCATTGCCTGAAGATTATCGTATCGATATCGGTGGTGCCGTAGAAGATTCCATCCGGGCTGATTCTTCTATCCAGAAGCTACAACCATTGATGATCGCACTGATGCTAATCTTCATCATGCTGCAGATGCGTTCATTCTCCGGCACTTTCATTGTGGTTGCGACCGCCCCACTTGGTTTGATCGGTGCTGTCGCAGCACTATTACTATTCAACCAACCCTTTGGCTTTGTCGCACTACTCGGATTAACCGGTTTAGCTGGCATTCTGATGCGCAACACACTGATCCTAACCCAACAAGTGTCTGACAATATTTCGGCCGGCATGAAAACATCACCAGCCGTGGTAGAAGCCGCCGTACACCGCGCACGACCGGTCGTATTGACCGCAGTAGCCGCCGCATTGGCATTCATTCCTTTAACATTTGATAGCTTCTGGGGCCCTTTAGCCTATGTGCTAATTGGCGGCGTCCTAGTCGGTACCGCAATCACCCTATTGTTTGTTCCGGCACTTTATGCGCTGTGGTTTCGGTTGGGGAAAGGATAGAAATCAACACGCAAGGCGCAATGTAGGGTGTCAATAAGCAAAGCGCATTGCATCTTTTTACACCCTACTTCGCTGCAACAGTTGGATGACGAATAACGAATCTGGGTTAAAACACCCCCTTTACTTTATCTTACGTCGATAGAAAAATATACCAACAAAACCGATAATTAACAAGGTTAACAGGTTCGGTTCAGGTACCTGGATTTACGATATTGGATATACTGACAGAAGCAAAATAATAATTATTATCAACAAAAATGCCTAATTCACCAATTCTAGTGGCCTGGGTCTAGATATATAGATTACGAATATAGACCCTGGGATGCCACATTCACCCAATCTTAATTGCATTTGAATGTCGGTTATATTATCTTTACTTTTTGTAAATCATTAAGTCTGCTGTGTTTATGCGCTTATCACTCGAACAAATTCAACAAATTAAGCACCACACCATTGATGTTTACGGAAACAATGCATGCGTCTATCTGTTTGGCTCTAGGGTCAATGATGCAGAAAAAGGTGGAGATATTGACCTGCTAATTGAGGTAGAAACCAAAGAGCAAGCAAGTTTTGAAAATGAATTTAAATTGGCAGGGGCATTACAACTTGCACTTGGGCCGCAGAAAATTGACCTCATCAGCCATGTAAAAGGGCAGCCGACTAATAAAATACAGCAACAAGCTTTGCAAAATGGTATCCAATTGTGAACAATCAAGTTCGCCTCCATCAAGTGTTGGCACTGGTGAAGAAAGAAGCAGCCCATCTGCAGGCAGTGAAAGAGAGGATGTTTGATGGGCAGACAGAATTAACCGTTGAGATACTCACAGCAAAGTTAGATCAGCCAACAGGAATTGACACCCTAGAGTCCTATGGCGCAAAATTCTCGCGTTTGCAAGATACCATTACGGACAAATTGTTGCCACTTTTCTTAAGGCAGTCGGGTGATAAATTGGGTACCGTGATTGAAAATTTAAACAAAGCTGAGCGGCTGGGATTAATTGATGATGTCAGTACTTGGTTAGCCGCGAGATTACTGAGAAACAAGTTAGTTCATGAATATATAGAGGATCCCGCAGAAATTGTTGCTGCGTTAAATCAAAGCTGTATTTTTGTGGATAGTTTATTAAAATCGGCAAGTGCTTTTGAGATTTATATCAGAGAAAACCTAGACGTATTATAGTTTTTCTTGGGTGAATGTTTATCAAAAGCTGTCGCGCTAAGTATTTGAATTCACCGACAACCAAGTGCTCCGTCTACTGGATATTGACGGAGCACTAGTTAGTATATAGATTTTACCCCTTTTTATGGAAAGCACGACAGACCGTTAACACTGATGACCTGGAACCTATTAATTTCAAGTGACTTAGAGTATAAGGAATACCGTATAGGTTACAAGCTCAATTAAATATCGTGCCCCCAGAATTCGGCATGAAAACATCACCAGCCGTGGTAGAAGCCGCCGTACACCGCGCACGGCCGGTCGTCTTAACCGCAGTAGCCGCCGCACTAGCGTTTATTCCTTTAGCATTTGATAGCTTCTGGGGGCCTCTAGCCTATGTGCTAATTGGCGACGTCCTAGTTGGCACTGCAATCACTCTGTTGTTTGTTCCGGCACTCTATGCGCTGTGGTTTCGTTTGGGGAAAAGTTAAAAATCAACGTGTAAGGCGCAATGTAGGGTGTCAATAAGCGAAGCGCATTGCACCTTTTTTGCACCCTATTCGCTGGCTTGATTGTCTTACTGGCCATTGCCAAGAGGAAAGGCTATAAATATGATCAAAACACCCCCATTTGGTAGACTGTTTGTTTGGTGAATTCACCTTAAACAAGCTACAAAAACGGCTCCGACCCCTTTTTTACCTTTTTTACACGTGTAATATTCATTTAACTCCTCCCGCTTTTACTGGTCGTTGAAAACTTCAGTCTGGCACATTATGATGCCGATCGGTGGGAGGAGTCCATTCCATTGCCTCATTGCGCCTTGCCAAAAATAAACAACAATGCACTCTAAGCACCATTCAACTGAGGATTCTAGGATTATCAATTCGACAGAATAGTTATCTTTCCAGCACTGCGTTCTCTCCTCAGGTAAAATGTTCTGACATTACCAGATTGATAGAAAATTTCGATAAAGGACACCAAAATCATAAAATTCGTGTCTAAAGAAGCTTAACTTGAAGTTATTTTCCGTCACTTGGAATTTAACAGATCTAATTCCCCAAGTTTCCAATATACGAAAAAACAAAATTAATTGAAAAAAAATAAAATTCAAAATATCACCATTGCTGCAATAGGAATTATTATCATCGTTGGAATTATTACATATAATTATTCATCAGAATCAACCAAGCAGAATGGATTCCAATTTGGAAATGAGCTTGCTCAAATTCAACAAGACGTAGCAGAATTGCAGACAGAGTTTTATTTTAAAAAAACACAATGGGATGAGGGATACATTACAAAAGAAGAATTATCAGCATACTATGATGAACATTTAAACAAATTTGAAACGATAATTTCAAAATATGATAACTTGTCCACTCCCGAGTTGTTTGAAAGTTCAGTGGAATTATTCAAGATTTCATCTGAGACTCAATTAAAAAGTGATGTGGAGTACATCAAATGGATTACAACTGGAGATAAATTAGCCAAAGTAAGATCAGATGCTCAAATTCAAGAAGCATATGAGTATGAAAATTTAGGATTGGTTGAATTCCAATTAGCTAAAGCAGGAAAAATAGAGCTTGATGAAGCAGATAAATTTTCACCTCCAGATAAAATATTTAAACAAAAATTAATTCAAATTTCAGAGGATATGAAACATAAATGTGATTCAGAATTCAAAAACGAAATAAATGAATTTGATGCAGATGGGATTGAAGTAGAGTGGCTTAACTGCTTTAACGAGGCTGAAAAATGGAAAAAGGATCATTTACCTTAGGTTTTTCATACTAAAGTAATTCAGGTTTTTATAAATTTCACAAGGTATCAAAGAGTTATTCAGGTAATGCTTTGTTTTCAAGAGGCGTGGGTTTTAAGAATTTTATTTGAAATGCTATAGTAAGCATATCTTGGTCAGTATGAGAGATTCTTATAGAATGCCAATCATATTTCATTTTAGACATAAATAATTTCTTCAGGGTTATCTTATGGAAAATGTCACCATAGTCAGGATCAAAATATCCTGCAATGAGTTTTTTGGAATTATAAATTCTAAAATACCCCTCATCGGATTCTAATTTCCACAACGTCTTGCAAAGAATTCATGAGTAAATAGACAAAAAATTTAGAAATATCCATAAATTCATGAAATAAATTATATTTTAAATACTTTCAAATATAATAATTTTGTCATTTTTTACCAATTTGGTTGTATAGTTATAACAATTACCAAAGGATGTGTAGATCGATCCTTACCATAGAGGTAAAACATATAACGATGTGTCTTAACTCCAAACCTTAGGGGTATAACGATGATAGAAAAAAGAATTTTCGTATATGGACTAGCTGTAGTACTTGTACTAGGAACTTTGGGTTTCAACGGAGTTGAAACTGCAGGTGCACACGGTGTCCAAGCACAACTCCAGAGTCGTTTCATCAGAATTGAAGATGTAACCATAAACAGACAATCCCTACAAACTGGCGAAACCTTGACACTTCAAGGAACATTAGTCAGTTTAGTAGAAAGAGACCTAACAGGATGGTTATCCATTTACACAGAGTCCAACGGCGCAGGTAACAGATGGGAGATGTTGGCAAGAGATCCACCAGGAAACGTCTTTGACATTGCAGGTAACTCAGTCATCGATTACAAACTATCAGCCAAAGCACTTGAAGCAGGTGTATACCACGTACACACCCAACTCAACGTAGCAAAAGTTGGTCCAGGACTAGGTCCAGGTCAAACAGTAGTTGTTGAAGGAGAACCAATTATCAAACCAATCCCATATACTAACGTGACCAAAACGGGAGTCTTTCTTAAAAAATCTGCTAAGCATGTTTATGATAATTACGCTGCTAAATTAACTCCTACTGGGATGAAACCGAGAACGAAGTCTGATGACACTATGCGTGTTATTGATATCGATATCGAAGTAACTGAAGGAGGCGAACATGTCTTTTCTGGTCTCTGGGTTAAATACGAAGATCCCTTTGAACAGGAATTCTGGTTGGCACTGGGATGGACGGAAAAGCAATTGAATAACTTCAGTGAAGACTGGCAGCTGAAATTTATCCCGCGTGTTATGAAGCGATACCGTGACGCTGGTGGGAAGGAATGGTTATGGGCAATCATTTGGCAACGAAACATTCATGAATCAGAGTGGGAAACTATGCGAACAGATAATGTTTCGTATTATGAAACAATAAGGTAAATAGATACTCGCCCCGTTGATATTGATACTTTCTGGAATGAAGAAACCTCCAGATATCTCTACGATTCAATCTGGGTTAGCGACCGGGGTCGGGTCTAGATTCATAGCCTACATATATAGACCCGTCCCCGATGCCATACATCCAAAAACTGTAACCACTCATGATCGCACTAATGCTAATCTTCATCATGCTGCAGATGCGCTCATTCTCCGACACTTTCATTGTGGTTGTGACCGCCCCACTTGGTTTAATTGGTGCCGTCGCGGCACTATTACTATTCAACCAGCCCTTTGGCTTTGTCGCATTGCTCGGGTTAACCGGATTAGCGGGCATCCTAATGCGCAACACTCTGATCCTAACCCAACAAGTGTCTGACAATATTTCGGCAGGCATGAAAACATCACCAGCCGTGGCAGAAGCCGCCGTACACCGCGCACGACCGGTCGTATTAACCGCAGTAGTCGCCGCATTGGCGTTTATTCCTTTAACATTTGTAGCTTCTGGGGGCCTCTAGCCTATGTGCTGATTGGTGGCGTCCTAGTTGGCACTGCAATCACCCTGTTGTTTGTTCCGGCACTCTATGCGCTGTGGTTTCGTTTGAAGAACGAATGAAGGTTAAAGATTCGTATCGTATTCTGCGGGAAATTCAATTAAGTGCGGCAAGTGTAATGATAATTACATTTCTGATATATCTACGATCGGCATTCGCTTTAATCATTGCTCTTAAACCAGCAATGCTACTTAAGAAATAAAAAGCCAGTTCATAAGCGTTCTTCTGTTTAGAAATAACATTCTCTGATTGCCCCCTTTCAACTGCTAATCTAAATATTTCAGCAAACCGCAAGGAGGCATTTGAAATTAAGATAGAAATTTTCGGATTATGTTCAGAAGATTCAAAAGCTGTATTCATTAAGAATCCGTTAAACGATGATTCTTTTTCTTTATGGACCGGAGTTCTTACAATTTCATTTAGAAGATTCTCGATGAAGCACCGCCCATTGGCTGCTTGCTGCAATTCTTCCATTGCCATAGCAATTTGCCGATCTCTTAGGCGATGAACACACAGCTCAAATAGCTGATACTTACTATTAAAAGCATAATAGAACGACCCCCTTGAAATTTTCATTTCTTCAAGCAATTCATTTAACGAGGTCGCATCGTACCCTTTTCGACTAAACAAATGTGAAGCTATATCAATCACCTCATCTTTATTAAATTCACAAGGACGGCCTTTCTTCATAACCCTTTCTTTCCTATCTGGACATTAAGTTGACAAATTCCAGGAACAATTTGAACAGATACCGAGAAATTCTCAGAATAGTTGCAATTTTTCTTTTTTTGAATATAAAACAAATACTGGGAGATGGGAATGTGACAAAATGTCGCGCTACAATGTATGCGTCCAGCACAACTCTGACTTGATCATATATTATTGGGCCGCCTTTTGAGTTCAGCCATAGCCTTTTCCAGCCCCAGATTGGCCTCTCACCGAATCATTGGAATCATTGGAATCATTGGGTCATCATTGGGGTCACAGCATCATTGGGGTCAGACTCGATTGCTTACCCAGAATTCAATACAACACCCGGAGCACTCCCCCTCTGGATTCTCAACGCTTATTTGCAGCTATGAAAGACGCGATTTGTATAGTGTATGACTTGAATATTGCCAAGCGATGAATCGATAGGTAGATATTTGCTGTTAGTTGCAGGTAATATTATGTTGTGCAGAACCTCAGCATACATCTCATCATCTGGGATGGTCAGAAATACCGGTGAGATATTGTTTCGCACTGAAAAGATAAATTAAAGTTCAAAGCGCAAGTGACATAAACAAGTGCTACCCTGGCCACATAGAACTGGCAGTAGTTCTATTGAATCTCCTAAAGAGGAGATCGATTTCCAAAGCGAGAAAAAGGTGTTGCATATGGTCCGCCCCGTAATGCAAAGATTTACTGTTTTGAAAGAAGAATAAACAAGCACTGACAGAAACCATGTTTCATATTTAATAGTGATATTGCCGAATCAACTTTTAATTAGGCTCATCTCTGTCCTGGATCAACGGTCTAGACCGTTCATATTCTATATCAGATAAATTTTTTGACTAACACGCCTCGCTTGTTGGCTACGTAAAACACCTGTTGATCCTACTCTTGCAGAGCAGAATGAACAGCCATTTTCCACCTTTTTTATCCAATTAATTTATGATACTTGAAGTACAGTGGTGTACTTGATTTTTGAATACGGGGCAAGAAGACAAGACGCGATCCCTTTATGCTCAACCTTATTTAGCAATAAGTGTTATTCATCAAAAGTTTTTTCAGAATAAATGAGAGCAAATATGTTATATCAATAATTTATTTAATTGTGAGTGTCTACACAAAAATCAAAATATTCTTTTGTGTATCCGGTAGGTAAAATGACGCAACCACTCTTTCATTAACAAAATTCTCCAAAGCTTATTATTGGGTGCCAATAGCGGTTCATAGCCAAAATCTATTAACTCAGATTTCATTATGTGTTCGACAAGAGCCAACTCGGATGAGCTATACTCGTGGGTCCATGCCGTTGCTCTACTGGAGTCAATACTAGTCAAACTCTTAACCATCCAAGGTCGCTCGTAATAATCGCTATAAGATGTCGAATCATTACCATCCCCTTCAAGCATGGCTGGTTCAAATTCTTCTCCCAAAAAGGCACAAACGCCTCTAAGCACCGTTTCAGGCTCAGTGATCAATTGCTCATATCGAATAATATGCACACGTTCACCATGGGGCCCAGACTTAATATTACGTAACAATTTAGCATCACTACGCCAAATGTTGGCTGCACTAATAAGATTATGTTCCCAATTAGGATTAGTCGCCCGACTACGAATCACAGCTCGACCATCACGCACCACACACAAGAATTGCGCTTCAGGAAACGCGTTCAGCAGATAATCCGCACAACGTAGATGATGCGGTGTTTTCTCACCAGCGCGTGGTTTATTACCGCCAGCCTTTTGAAGCAATCCGATCAAGTTCAAAAAGACATCGGCATATGAGTTTGCTCCTTGCAGTAAGCGCTGTTCAATCCCTTCAACTTTATCAAGATGGAGATAGCTGCGGTCAGCCAAATAGAATTGAAGGAACGACCGCATTGAATCGACATTAAATTCCTGATTAAGGAGGCCCTTTCTTTTTAATAAATTAAAAAATGCTGTCTCAGGCGGCACAAAAAGTCGCGAGTGTTTGTTGATCAACCGTTCCAACAATGTCGTACCAGAACGGGGTGATGCAATTACGAAAAAAAAATTGTTAATCACTTACTAACCTAATAACTATAGTTAAACTAAAACACAAGCAGTCTAGCCGACCAGCCAACAGCCAATCTAGTCCGCTGGTATCTCTCCTCGAAATATTTCCATCATATCAACACAACTGCATGAGGCAATCTTCATCTGTATAGAATAACTCATTTATCTGCTTCATCCTAGCTCAATATTGAACCCAACATGTATATTCAAACTTACCAGACTTATATTTTTTAGCTTCTAAGAATTTTGATAAAATACAATTTTCACTCAAAGTCCCAGTTGCTATTTTAGATTTGCACTGTTTTGAATTAAAAAGTAAAAACCGGACCCAATTTACCTGTTAGCATAAAAGTTTAGATTTACACTACAGTCTCCTAATCAAGTTAACGAGTGACCCCTTTGATTGATATGACTAAGTCTTATCGCCAACTAAAACCATATTTAATTATCCTAAAATCCTCAGTTGATCGCTTCGACATTGGCCAGTCTTATGAAATGGAACAAATATTTTGTCAGATGTCACGTACCCTAAAGGTGAATCACGCTATGATGCTTATAGCACACTGTTCTTTATCTTTTGCTGCGTTGCACTTCGTTGTAATAACTAGTTATTACTCCTCACTGCGCCTTGCCAAAAATAAACAACAATGCACTCTAAGCACCATCCAACTGAGGATTCTAG
>JAJFJJ010000115.1 GCA_021774195.1 Nitrosomonas sp.
TTCGTTGTAATAACTAGTTATTACTCCTCACTGCGCCTTGCCAAAAATAAACAACAATGCACTCTAAGCACCATCCAACTGAGGATTCTAGGATGAAGGTGATTGTAATAACGCTACACAGTTTTGCATTGAATCTAAGGCTACAATACTATGTTGCCGCTCTTGCCAAGGACTACGGCCATTGGCTGCGAACGGCGCCTTGTCTTGTGACCTTAGATTCAATACAAATTCTGTGTTCAACTGATTTTTCTAGGTTAAATCGGGATTCTAGGTTCGATACCAGTAGTTCGCGGAACGCTCCCTGGTCGGTTATGTAATGAACTGACTGCTTTGATGGGAAACTATAGCCAATCTTACTCTTTAAAAATTTCATCTAAAAAATTAACAACCGATTGGTATGCTCGGTTAGCAGCCACTGCTTTATATACGGTACCAAAATCAGGATTATTTGCTACAGGATTGGTAAACGCATGCATGGTGTCACCATAGACATGTATTTGCCAGTCCACACCTGCCTGAGTCATCTCTGTTTCAAACGCTAGCACCTGATCCGGCGGCACCATCGGATCATCATGACCATGCAAACACAGCACCTTGGCAGTAATTTGTTCATTAGTGACATTACCAGGCGCAAAAATGCCATGGATGCTAATAACCCCCTGGACATCTGCCCCTGAACGGGCCAACTCTAGTACACATAGTCCACCAAAGCAATATCCCATGGCGGCAATCTTTGATGAATCTACTTGTGGTAAGCGCCGAACCGCTTGCAATGCTGCATTAACCCGCTGTCTTAGTAATGCACGATCGGTAGCGTAAGGGCTCATTAAAGCACCATTTCCTTCGACATCACCATCGGCACCAAAAACACCTTTGCCATACATATCCAACGCAAAACCCACATAGCCCATAGCAGCTACCCGTTCAGCCGCTTTACATGCAAAGTCACGCCGCCCGCTCCAGTCATGAGCAACCAACACAGCAGGTTGTTGTTTATCAGTTTCATTATAGGCCAGGTAGCCTTCTAATACGGCATCACCATCCTGGTAATCGATATGCTTAGTGATCATGTCAATATCCTTTTTATAACTTAAGAAATCAGAAACGCATCGACAAATCAATTGCCCTGATATTTTTTGTCAAACTACCGATAGATATCCTATCCACCCCTGTTTCAGCAACTTGCCGCACATTTTGCAAACTAATGTTACCAGATGCCTCAATAATAACACCCCCATTCAGTCGCTTACGAGTCATTGTAACCGCCTCACGCAATTGATCCAATGTGAAATTATCCAGCAATACCATCGTTGCCCCAGCATTTAGTGCGGCCTCCAACTCAGCTAGAGACTCCACCTCAATTTGAACAAACACATCGGAAGAAGCAATTTGTCGTGATTTTTTTAGTACCGGAGAAATCCCCCCAGCCGCTAAAATGTGGTTTTCCTTGATTAAAATACCATCATACAAACCCAATCGGTGATTGACTCCGCCACCACATTGAACCGCATACTTTTGCGCAAATCGCAAACCAGGTATTGTCTTTCGAGTATCAACAATGGCTGCATTAGTTCCGGCCACTGCTTCCACAAAACGTTTGGTGTGCGTCGCTACCGCAGATAACATTTGTAAAAAATTTAATGCGGATCGCTCTGCTGATAACAGGACACGTGCGTTTCCACGTACTTCACATAATTTTTGCTCTGCCTGAATACTGTCACCATCTTGAACGAACCAATTTATCTCGGTTGCCGAGCATAATGTCTGAAAACAAGAATTGAACCAAGCAACCCCGCATAAAACGGCCTCTTCCCGACACTCAATTATGGCACTAAGATGTTGGTCATCAGGAACTAACAATGCGGTTAAATCTCCTGAACCGATATCTTCAGTCAATGCCTGGCTAACATTTATTTTTATTTCATGACTTAATTCATTCAATCTCTTCAACCTCGACAACGAACCGTTAGAAATTATAGTACAGTACATGTAACTATTCGACTCACCCTTAGAATTCACATTTTGTACCTTGAACAGACGAATTCTAGGGGTAACCAGAACAGTTACCACAATATAACGAATAGTTACCATCAGGCAAATACAACACAAGAGGTTTGGCAAATGATGTTTAGTGCGATCGATTTAATCATCTATAGTGTAGGCACGATGTTAGGTCTTGTCATTATTGGCATGATCGTACTTTGGTTTATTCAGGATATCACACAAAAAAAACATTCCGTACTCCGCAACTACCCTGTCATAGGACGTTTACGCTTTATATTTGAACGACAGGGCAAATACTTCCGTCAATACTTTTTCTCTAATGATAGAGATGAAATGCCTTTCAATCGTGCAACAAGAAGGTGGATATATCGAAACGCCAAAGACAAAGGTAGCTTAATCGGTTTTGGTTCTACGCATGATTTGCGCGAACCCGGTTCTATTATTTTTGTTAATGCTGCTTTTCCGATATTAGAAGAAGACCAGTTACCAACACCACCACTGTTAATTGGTGAAGGATATTGCAAAAACCCATTTGAGGCCAAGTCAATAATCAACATTAGCGGCATGAGTTATGGCGCCCTTTCAGAACCTGCGGTACGTGCATTATCATTGGGAGCAGCGAAAACAAATTGCTGGTTAAATACCGGCGAAGGCGGACTCTCTCCCTACCATCGCGAAGGTAAATGTGACCTAATCATGCAAATTGGAACAGCCAAATATGGCATCCGTGATGAGCATGGCAACTTCTCACCACAACGCGCAAAAGAACTCGGAAAAGTTGTTAAAGCTTTTGAAATTAAACTATCCCAAGGTGCAAAACCAGGCAAAGGCGGACTAGTTCCCGGCAACAAAATCACCAGTGAAATCGCCGCAATTCGCGGCATACCAGCGAACCAGGACTCAATCAGTCCGAATCGTCACAAAGACATTGATAACATTGATGAATTACTGGACAAGATTAATTATATTCGCGACCTAACCGGTCGGCCCGTCGGCATTAAAACAGCCATTGGAGGCTGGCACTTTATCAATGAACTATGCAACATCATTGTTCGCAGAGGCCCAGAGTACGCACCAGATTTCATTACCATTGATGGTGGCGAAGGCGGCAGTGGTGCTGCACCACAAACATTATTTGACCACGTCAGTCTACCGATTACGGAAGCGCTTCCACGTGTTGTCGACTCACTATTGGAAGCAAACCTTAAAGACCGGATTCGCGTAGTCGCCGCTGGAAAATTAGTCACCTCAGCACACAGCGCGTGGGCGCTATGCCTTGGCGCTGACTTTGTTAATACCGCCCGTGGCTTCATGTTTTCACTTGGTTGCATCCAGGCCTTACGCTGCCATCAGAACACTTGCCCCACAGGTATCACTACCCATGACCCTCGCTTGCAAAATGGGTTGGTTGTGGAAGAAAAATATATCCGTGTTGCCAATTACGCCAAAAATGTAAATAAGGAAACAAACATGATTGCACATTCTTGCGGTCTACGCCACGCGCGTGAATTTCGACGTGAACATGTCCGTATTGTAGAAACGGCAGGCAAAAGTATTGCCGGCAATGTTTTGTACCCATACCCAGATCAATATCTAAATAAACCAAAGTAGTGAAGTAATGCACACTTGAAATTCTGAACGACTCCCCCACGTAGGTATCAATAATTACTTACGGGAGCGTTTAATGCGTTTTGACAAGTTAACCACTAAATTCCAGCAAGCCCTAGCGGATGCGCAAAGTAACGCGCTCGGTTTGGACCATTCAACGATTGAACCTCAACATTTATTATTAGCTCTATTGCAACAAAACGACGGTGGCACCGTATCTTTATTACAGCGTTCAGGTACAAATGTTGCACCGCTTAAGGAAGCATTAAAGAAGAATCTGCAAAACCTTCCTAAAACTGAAGATTCCGGCGGGGAAATCAATATTTCTCGTAACTTGGGTAATCTTTTTAACTTGGCTGATAAAGAAGCACAAAAGCGAGGCGACCAATTTATTGCATCAGAAATGTTTTTACTGGCGCTACTTAGAAACAAAGGTGAGACCGGTGCAATTCTAAAACAGTACGGCGCCAATTACGCTGCTTTGGAACAAGCCATTAATACCGTACGTGGCGGTGAACATATCGATAATGCTGAAGCAGAAAGTAGCCGTGAAGCCCTTAAAAAATATACTCTAGACCTAACTGAATACGCTCGCCAGGGAAAACTTGACCCTGTTATTGGGCGTGATGATGAAATCCGCCGCGCCATTCAAGTATTACAACGCCGTACTAAAAACAATCCGGTTCTAATTGGCGAGCCTGGCGTGGGAAAAACTGCCATTGTAGAAGGTCTGGCGCAACGTATCATCAATGGTGAAGTACCCGAAAACCTGAAAAATCGCCAAGTTTTATCACTCGATATGGCAGCATTACTAGCTGGCGCAAAATTCAGAGGTGAATTTGAAGAACGTCTGAAGTCAGTGTTAAAAGAACTGGCACAAGGTGAAGGTAACACGATTGTATTTATTGACGAACTTCACACTATGGTTGGCGCTGGCAAGACTGAAGGCGCTATGGATGCCGGCAATATGTTGAAGCCCGCATTGGCTCGAGGAGAATTACATTGTGTCGGCGCAACTACATTGGACGAATACCGAAAATATATTGAAAAAGATGCGGCACTGGAGCGGCGTTTCCAAAAAGTATTGGTTGAAGAACCTTCTGTCGAAGCAACCATCGCCATTTTGCGTGGTTTACAGGAGAAATACGAAGTACATCATGGTGTTGATATTACCGATCCAGCCATAGTTGCAGCAGCTGAATTATCCAATCGTTACATTACAGATCGTTTTTTACCTGACAAGGCCATTGATCTAATTGATGAAGCAGCAGCGCGTATCCGCATGGAAATTGATTCTAAACCGGAAGTAATGGATAAGCTTGATCGGCGTTTAATTCAACTTAAAATTGAACGTGAGGCGATCAAGAGAGAAAAAGATGAAGCATCATTAAAACGTTTGCAACTACTTGAAGATGAGATTAAGCAGAAAGAACGTGAATATGCAGATTTAGATGAAATATGGAAAACCGAAAAATCTCATGTTCATGGTTCCCAACAAGTTAAAGAAGAAATTGAGAAAATCAAGCTGGATATTGACACGGCCACCCGTAAAGGGGATTGGCAGAAAGTGTCCGAGCTACAATATGGGCGCTTGCCTCAACTTGAAGCACAACTAAGGAAGCAAGACCAAACTGATGTTGTCGAAGCAGTGCCAGACAATCAACCAAAGTTACTTCGTACACAAGTCGGTGCTGAAGAAATAGCCGAAGTCGTTTCCCGTGCTACTGGCATCCCAGTATCTAAAATGATGCAAGGTGAACGCAACAAACTTCTTTTCATGGAACAAAAACTGCATGAACGTGTTATCGGGCAGGATGAAGCCGTGCGGCTCGTATCAGATGCCATTCGCCGTTCCCGTGCAGGACTGGCTGACCCCAATCGCCCTTATGGTTCGTTTTTATTTCTTGGCCCAACAGGTGTTGGAAAGACTGAACTATGTAAAACGTTAGCTGGGTTTTTATTCGATTCAGAAGACCATTTAATCCGCATTGATATGTCAGAGTTTATGGAAAAACACTCTGTCGCTCGATTAATTGGTGCACCTCCCGGCTACGTTGGCTATGAAGAAGGTGGATATTTAACCGAGATTGTACGAAGAAAACCTTATTCTGTTATTTTATTGGATGAAGTTGAAAAGGCGCATCCAGACGTGTTTAATGTCCTG
The DNA here is from genome assembly GCA_021774195.1 of Nitrosomonas sp. Lineage (GTDB taxonomy): Bacteria > Pseudomonadota > Gammaproteobacteria > Burkholderiales > Nitrosomonadaceae > Nitrosomonas. The sequence goes on from JAJFJJ010000115.1 coordinate 5,777, forward strand.
TTACAAGTATTGGATGATGGGCGCATGACTGATGGGCAAGGCCGCACGGTCGATTTCAAGAATACCGTGATTGTCATGACCTCCAATCTTGGTTCACAAATGATCCAAGAAATGGCTGGGAGTGAATACGCGGCAATTAAACATGCCGTCATGGGCGAGGTAAAAAACAATTTCCGCCCAGAATTTATCAATCGGATTGATGAAGTCGTCGTCTTTCATTCTCTGGATGAGAAACATATCAAATCGATTGCGCAAATACAATTACAATACTTGCAACAAAGATTAGCAAAATTGGAAATAAAGTTACAGGTCAGTGAAGAAGCACTCACGGCATTGTCACACGCTGGTTTTGATCCCGTTTTCGGTGCTAGGCCACTCAAACGTGCAATACAATCCCAAATAGAGAACCCACTAGCAAAAGAAATTTTAGAAGGAAGTTTTGCAGCCAAAGATACGATTCATGTCGACTACCATGATCGTTTGATGCAATTTAATAAAACCAACAAATAAAAGCAGTCTAAACGCTGCAAATATACTTAAACAATGTGAGTTTCAGGTAAAATGAATTTTTTTCACCACTGGATAGATAGTCATGTTTAAAGGCAGTTTGGTTGCTATCGTCACGCCAATGACAGAAGATGGCGGGCTAGACCTAGATCGCTTTCGCTCTCTTATTGACTTCCATATTGCACAAGGTACCGATGGCATCGTCGTTGTCGGCACAACAGGGGAGTCCCCTACTGTTGATTTTGAAGAACATCATTTGTTGATGCAAACAGCCGTTGATCATATAGCTGGACGTATTCCGGTAATTGCTGGAACAGGCGCAAACTCCACACGCGAAGCCATTGATTTATCAGTATACGCAAAAAATGCGGGAGTGGATGCTTGTCTCTCAGTAGCACCCTATTACAACAAACCTACCCAGGAAGGGTTATATCAGCATTTTAAAGCTATTGCTGAGGCGGTTGATATCCCCCATATTTTATATAACGTTCCTGGTCGAACTGTGGCCGATATCGCTAATGATACCGCCTTACAATTAGCACAAATCCCTAATATTATCGGCATCAAAGATGCAACAGGCGATATAGGGCGTGGCTCGGATCTGCTGCAACGCGCACCATCTGATTTCTTTATATACAGTGGTGACGATGTTAGCGCACTAGCGCTATTATTACTGGGCGGACATGGCATTATTTCCGTGACCGCAAATGTGGCACCAAAATTAATGCATGATATGTGTATTGCTGCATTTTCTGGCGATTTAAACAACGCACGTGCCATCAACAACAAACTCTTACGCCTGCATGTTGATCTATTTGTTGAAGCAAACCCAATACCAGTGAAATGGGCTGTTGCACAAATGGGGTACGTCTCATCTGGCATACGTTTACCGTTAACGCCGTTATCCAGCAAATATCACCAGCTAGTCCGAGAGGCAATGTATTCAGCCAATATTCTTGATGTAAAGGAGTAAGATGTCAGAAATGAAATGGAAAAACATCTCCTCATACTGTGTTGTACTGATTTTTTCATTAACATTATCAGGTTGTAACCTTTTTTCCGAGAGCAAACAAGTTGACTATAAATCTGCAGGAAAATTACCACCACTGGATGTTCCTCCAGATCTAATTACACCCGCAACTGATGACCGTTATGCCATTCCAGGTGCCAACACCTCTGGTAGCACCTCATTATCTTCATACAATAATGAGCTAGGGACAAGACCCAGGGCAGGATCATCTACATTATTGCCCACTTCTATACAAAACGTGCATATTGAACGTGCTGGAACACAACGCTGGCTAGTCATTCCACAAGAACCAGAATCCGTATGGCCTATCATTAAAGAGTTTTGGCAAGAACTGGGGTTCTTAATTAAGCTAGAAATCCCAGAAGCCGGCATCATGGAAACTGATTGGGCAGAAAATCGTGCCAGTATCCCACAAGACATTATTCGCAACTTACTATCCACGTTCCTTGACAGCATTTATTCCAGTGCTGAACGTGATAAGTTTCGCACCCGTTTAGAACGGAATGAAACTGGCCATACAGAAGTTTATATTAGCCATCGCGGTATGGATGAAGTATTAGAGGGGGGAAGTACACAACGCACAATTTGGCAACCGCGCCCTGCTGACCCGGATTTAGAAGCTGAAATGCTCTCCCGTTTGATGATACGTTTTGGGGTAGAAGAAGAACGTGCGAGACTTGAAGTAGCAACGGTTAACAACGTTACTCAAGAGCGAGCCTATATTGATCGTGAAACGGGTGAAACACTCGTCGTAAATGAGGCATTTGATCGGTCATGGCGACGCGTTGGATTAGCACTTGATCGTATTGGTTTTACCGTGGAAGACAGAAACCGTATTGAAGGTATCTATTTCGTACGCTATGTCGACCCGGATATCGATAGCCATAAAAAAGGCGATGATGATGGCCTATTATCAGGGCTTATGTTCTGGCGTAATAAAGATGATGAAGATTCAAGAACTGATAAATATCATATTCAGGTTAGTGAAATAGGTGCCAATAGCAGCACTATTAATGTCCTTAATGAGAACAACACTCCTGTAGACTCAAATATTGCCAGTCGCATTCTAACGTTACTGTATGAGCAACTGAAATAGCAACTTAATATGAAATTGTTCAGTTTGCCTCTTGAATTTATCAGTTCAAGGCACAAAATGTGAGTTTACACGTGTAAATGATCATTTTGTTACACAGAAATGGTGGGCTCTAGGGGTGAGCTGAATAACTACCTTAACATTTTGTATTAGATCTTAACTAAGTGCCATTCATTTAATTTTTTGATTTACAGATGGGCGAATAAAGTTTGACCCTAAGAGAAGTCGATGTTAATTTTGGAACGCTACTGTGGGGATAAAGAAAAGCGCTATACTTTAATTGGCACCTGCATGACATGGGCTGCTGGCAGTACTGGACAAGAAGGTTTTTGTGAAATTGATGTAAACTCCTTGATACTCAATTAATTGTGAGAAAAAATTGACGATGAGAAAAAAATTGATAGATTCCGTAACTTCTAGACAACTGCGA
>JAJFJJ010000116.1 GCA_021774195.1 Nitrosomonas sp.
TAACTATTCAGCTTACCCCTATAATCCGCCATTTCGGTGTTACAAAATGATCATTTACACGTGTAAACTCACATTTTGTGCCTTGAACTGACGAATTATAGGAGCAATCTGAACAGTTACTTTGATGTGCTGAATAATTACCTTTTTTTATACATCAATAGTTTGATCTTAATAACGAGCATCCGTTGTTCTTTTTTGCTATTTTTCAAATTTTTGTAATAGCCTGTTTTTATGCCGCATTGTGCCTTGTCGACAAGAAGTGACAATGCCACCCAACTAAGGGTTCTAGATTCAATGGAAATCAAAGTTAATTTTCTCGATCATCTCAGACTTGAAGCTAAGTTTGATGATTTCACTGTCATCACTGATCAGCCTATTCGCTACAAAGGTGATGGCTCTGCGCCTAGTCCTTTTGATTATTTTTTGGCTTCATCAGCCCTCTGTGCGGCCTATTTTGTGCGAGTATATTGTTTGTCCCATGACGTTCCTACTGAAAATATCAGACTATCGCAGAATAATATTGTTGATCCTGAAAACCGTTACAACCAAGTCTTTCAAATTCAGGTGGAGCTTCCAGAAAGCGTTTCTGACAAAGATCGCGAAGGTATCTTAAGATCGATAGACCGTTGTACCGTAAAAAAAGTCGTGCAAACTGGCCCTGAGTTTAAAATCGAATCGGTTGAAAATCTCGACGAAGACGCACAAGCCATGCTCATGGGTCAAACAGAAGACAATTCCAGCACTTACATCTTAGGTAAAGACCTGCCACTTGAACGAACCATCTCGAACATGACTGGTATTTTGGCCGATCTTGGCATGAAGATCGAGATTGCTTCTTGGCGCAATATCGTACCAAATGTGTGGTCACTGCATATACGCGATGCGGCGTCGCCATCGTGTTATACCAACGGTAAAGGCGCAACTAAAGAGAGCGCACTTTGCTCGGCATTAGGTGAGTTTATCGAGCGCCTTAATTGTAATTTCTTTTACAACGATCAGTATTTTGGCGAAGAAGTTGCCAACTGCGACTTTGTGCATTATCCCAATGAAAAATGGTTTAAGCCGGGGCCAAATGACGAGCTGCCAGCTGGTATTTTGGATGAATATTGCTTAGCCATCTATAATGAAGACGGTGAGTTGCGTGGCTCAAATCTGATTGATACCAATTCGGGTTTAGTTGAACGTGGTATATGCGCTATTCCTTATGTGCGTCAGTCCGATGGAAAAACTGTTTATTTCCCATCTAATTTGATAGAGAACTTATTCTTAAGTAACGGTATGAGTGCAGGCAACAACTTGCTTGAAGCACAAGTACAGTGTCTATCGGAAATTTTCGAACGTGCGGTAAAAAAACAAATTATTGAACAAGAGATTGCCTTGCCAGACGTACCACAACATGTGCTTGAGAAGCATCCAAGCATCTTAGCAGGCATTAACGCCTTGGAACAGAATGGATTCCCCGTGGTAATTAAAGATGCTTCATTAGGCGGTCAATTTCCAGTAATGTGTGTGACGCTAATGAATCCAAAAACGGGTGGTGTATTTGCTTCATTCGGCGCCCACCCAAGCTTCGAAGTGGCGCTGGAGCGCACCCTGACAGAATTACTACAAGGTCGCAGCTTTGAAGGTTTAAATGATGTACCACAACCAACCTTTAATAGTCTAGCGGTGACAGAGCCAGAAAACTTTGTTGAACACTTTATTGACTCAACGGGTATTATCTCTTGGCGTTTCTTTAGTGCCAAGCATGATTATGAGTTCTGTGAATGGGATTTCTCAGGCTCAAACAAAGAAGAAAAAGCGTACTTAATGGGTATTTTAGAGGATCTAGGCAAAGAAATTTATATTGCTGAATTTAATGATCTTGGCGCGGCTGCTTGTCGCATCCTGGTACCGAATTATTCAGAAGTATATCTCATTGAAGACCTTATTTGGGACAATACCAACAAGGCATTGGATTACCGCGAAGATATCTTGAATATACATTCACTGAGTGATGACGACTTGGCGAGTTTGGTGGCGCGTTTAGAAGACAGTCAGCTAAGTAACTACACGGATATTAGAACCCTAATTGGCATAGAATTCGATGAAAATACTGTTTGGGGACAACTGACTATTCTTGAGCTGAAAATTCTTATCTATCTTGCCTTAAACAGGCTTGATGAGGCCATTGAGTTAGTAAAAGAATTCTTGCAATATAACGACAATACCGTAGCCCGTGTGTTGTTCTATCAAGCAGTTCATGCGGTACTTGAGATCACCTTGGATGAAGAATTGGCGCTTGAGAACTTTATTGTCAACCTAAATAGAATGTTCGGTCAAGAAACCATGGGCAACGTGGTCGGTTCTGTAACAGGCGAACTAAAATTCTATGGTCTAAGCAAAACCAGCATGAAACTAGAAGGCTTAGACAAGCATCTAAGACTAATCGAAAGCTACAAAAAGCTTCATCAAGCTCGTAAAGTGAAAGCGGCGAATTCAAAAGGTTAGTTTGTGCAAGAATCAGATACTGGAGGTAGTTACGAATCTCTATTTTTTCAAACGAAATTTATAAACTATTTTATAATCCTAGAAAACTATATTTGCGAGCATCTGCAAAGCGAATTGCCTGCTTACCCCGTTTCGTCACAATACTGTGGTACGCACAAAATGTTTCCTTACCTATCAGCCGTATGCTACATTAATATTTATTATCTCGCCTTGTCTTGTTTAGAAGCCCGAATTTTTAGAAGTACCCTGCAATTATATTTTTTTAGTTATTTATCATACAATTATCATATTTATGAGATTGCCCATTAATAGAATGATCTGCTGCGGAGAAACTATTTTGTCCGGATGCCCAGATCAATTTCGATAAATAGAACAGCTATTCGCCTCAAATGATCAAAGAATCCACCACAAAATCAATTCCCTTCGCCACACCCACTATTTACGGGCAGTCTTCTAGGCCAATCCTTATTCTACAATTACGTCCCGAAGATGAGACCTCTGACAATGAGTTTGCCGCAATGCTTAAATACGGGGGCCTTGAAGAAAAAGACGTTCATCGTATACGTATCGAAAAGAGTGGTATTCCCGAGGATTTAACGTTAGATAATTTTTCGGCTGTGATCGTTGGCGGTAGTCCATTTGATATCAGCACACCAGAAGCAGATAAATCCACTATTCAGAAGAAAATTGAACAAGACTTTAAACGTCTTTTTGATCAAATTGTCAGTAATGATTTCCCATTCTTGGGAGCCTGCTCCGGCAATGGCCTGTTAGGTTCATACCTGGGTTCTTCGATATCGACCATGTATGGTGAAGCAGTTGGTTGTGTGACGATTCACATCACTGAAGAAGGTAAGAAAGATGCACTACTTGCTGGCTTTCCGGATCAGATCTCAGTCCTGCTTGGGCATAAAGAAGCCTGCGACAAGACACCTGCCGGTGCGACACTGTTAATGACGGGCCTTGCCTGCCCGGTTCAAATGTTTCGCATAGGAGAAAACGTGTATGCCACACAGTTTCACCCCGAAGGAGATAGCGAAGGTTTTGCACTGAGGATACACGCCTATAAGCACCATGGCTATTTTCAACCACATGAAGCGGACGATCTTATTGATGCGGTTAGCCAGAAAGACACACCATATGCACAGAAAATTCTGCAACGATTCGTCAATCGATATGCACGTTAACGCGTTGAACCTAAAATCCTCAGTTGATCGCTTCAGAAATATCTAGTACTCCGTCTACTTGATATTGACGGAGTACTAACCCTGTTGTGTATTCAAGAGCGGCTTCCTAGGAAAACTTAAAAGATTGTTCGGTTTCTCCCCTCTTCTTTTGCTTGATATAACGCTTTATCCGCATTATTAATCAGCAGGTGACTGCTCGATTTGCTGCCATTATGGTCATTTTCTCTATCTAATGTCGCCATACCGATAGATATAGTCACTTCTATTTGTTGTCGGTCGTTAAAATGAAATTTGTGTGATGCGATATATTTTCGAATACGTTCTGCAATATCCATCCCTTCTTTCGTGTCGGTATTTAATAATAAAATGACAAATTCCTCACCGCCATATCTAGCAAGGATATCAAATGATCGTAATTGAGATTGAACGATACTAGCAATATCGATTAGAACACGGTCGCCTATTTGGTGACCGTATGTGTCATTTACTCGCTTGAAAAAATCAATATCAAGCAATAAACATGTTAATGGTAAAGCTGCCCGTCTGGAACGAGAAATTTCTTCTTCTATTCGCTGATCAAAAAAACGTCGATTATTTATTCCCGTTAGGGTATCAGTTAAGCCGATATGTTTTAGACGTTCGTGATTTACTGTATTTTCTAGGCAAATAGAGATTATGGTAGCCAATCTTTGCAAGAAATCAGTTGAAGCATTGGGTAAAAACCGCGCTCTGTTAGAACTACAAAGATTCAAGCTCCCGATTAGATTGTTATAACGGATAAGCGGAAGTATAGCAACGCTACCATTTTCCTCTTGGTTTTCGGGAAATAAAAATTTATGGATGCTGGCATTATAAGCTTCTAGATTAGGTGACAGTGACGATCCAAAAAACTTTTTGATCTCTTGTTCATTTTCATAAAAAAATAAATTTTGGTTACCCTTCATGTTCGAACCTGTTTTTTGAAGGATTCTCTGTAGCTCGTATTCTGGATCAATTAATGAAAGCGTCACACTATTCAGTTCAGACTCAAGACGATAGTTTTCCAGGATTTGATGAATAAGATCTGATAAAGAATTTGAACTAATAAATCGTATCTCTTGTTGTTGTATTCGCAGTAACTTTTGTTCATTTTGGCGAACTTGATTGATCAAAAAATCGTATTGCGACTTTAATGTCTGGTGTTCTTGATGAAGATTAGCTTGCTTCATTTGAGAAAATAGATATCTACGAGCGATTTGTTAAGGAGGATAAATGAGGCTATGTAGCAATTAATTACTAAATTGGCTGTTTAAAGCAAAGTATATCAGGGAATTGTTCTTAGTATGATTTCTGTGCTGTTTCTATGAGCCTGAATGCCATAGTCAACGTGTTTGCACGATTTCCATAGTTTTTAGTTTTGGTTGTTCTCAGTCAAACAGTTTCTAACACAGACTTAATTTTCTGCTGATCTGGCAAAAGTTTTGTGAGTTACTGATGCATATGTCAACATATTTGACGATTAAACCGTTCCCAGGTACATTCAGCACTATTAATAAACGTTTATTTTTTATCAGATTTCAAGCAAGGTATACCGCCTATACCACTCCGAATTCGAATAATTTCACTGCCTCAAATGCAATTGATTGAGATAAGACACCTAGCGACAAGGAAGGCCCGATGAACCGTCGTCATGATCTTGACTGGTTGCGTGTTTTACTTTTTGCATTGCTCGTACCACATCACGTTGCAGTTGGCTTTGTGGATTGGGGTGTCGATATATACCGCTTTGTCAACAATCAGTTGGCTGGTGAAGGAATGACACTATTCATTTATTGGAGCCACAGCTGGCGTCTCCCATCGCTTTTTCTGATATCAGGGATTGGGACCTATTTCCTGACACGTCGAGAAATTGGGTTGCAGTTCATAGCAGGCCGTGTCGGGCGACTTATGGTTCCGGCAATATTCGGGTTTTTTATTCTCAATGCATTTGGTGGTTATGCAATCGCCATAATGACAGACGATCCACGTCAGTTCATCTCATTTTGGTCGAATTGGCTGACCGAACCCGTGCCGCGCCAGGTCGGACATCTCTGGTTTCTCTTTAGTCTTATGATTTACACATTGATATGTTGGCCGCTCTTTACGTTGCGCATACGTTTGGAAGACTTGAAGCTTTCGCCGTTTGTACTCATCGCAGCTCTGGTCAGCGCTTCGGCATTAGCAGTTGCCACTGTAAAACCACACGCGGCGGCGCTTACCGGAGACGGATACCAATTTGCATACTATCTCATTCTTTTTGCTGGTGGCTATATGATCGGCACCCGTCATCATGCTGTTCTAAACTGGGCCGCACGCAACGCATGGATTTTGTTGGTTACAGCAATTGTTCTCTTTATCGTTAAGGCTACTCTACTGGCCCAGGCGCTCGTCATCGATTTCCCGGCAGGCGAAGCATTGGCCAAAGGTGGCTGGGTGCCACTTGGTTTGGAGCCACAATACGCGACCACATTTTCGATGGTCGAAGCGGCTACTGCCTGGGCATGGTGTATCGCTGCACTCGGCTTGGCCGCAAGATTTCTGAATAAATCCAGCCCCTTGCTAACCAAGCTTAACCGCGCAGTTTTCCCACTTTATGTCCTACATTTTCCGATTACGCTCGTGGGCCTTGCGCTGATAGCGCAGATATCATGGCCGTGGTGGGTCGAGTTCATCCTATTACTCGCGGTGGTTTATCTTTGCAGCTGGGCACTCTGGCGTATCGCTGACCGATTCGGTCCTGTCGCCTATCTAGTCGGGGGGCGCCCTGCCGCGAAGAAAAAGTCCTCAGATGTTTAAATCTGAAATTCCCAGCTAACTGTCACAATAGTGACCAAGCTAAACACGATCCACCTGTGGGTCTTAGGTTAAACTCGACTTCAAACATTCGAAAGGTCTGTCGAACATTGATGGTTTCCCTCCCCCTGAACACATTTCTTTATCCTAAAATCCTCAGTTGAATGGTGCTAAGAGTGCATTGTTGTTTATTTTTGGCAAGGCGCAATGAGGCGTAATAACGAGTTATTACAACGAATTGCAACGCAGCAAAAGATAAAGAACAGTGTGCTATAAGCATCATAGCGTAGCTCATCTGAAGGGTGTATGGCATTTGACAGAATATTTGTTTTATTTCATAAGACTAGACATTTCTGGAGCGATCAACTGAGGATTTTAGGTTCATGGCAAGGATAAGGCCGAGCGTAGTAGATCAGCCGTAACCTGGCCACTGGTGTTGCGCACATAGTCCGTTACAACCGGCACAAACTGACCAATCATATCTGGTGAAAGATTAAGCTGTTGAAATGATGCTGCAAGTGAAGTTGCGTTATTTAAAGTATCGCCTGCATCACCAACCATACTACCCAAACCTGAAAGCGGATTTTGAATGACTGGCGCAGCCTCTAACATGGTATCCATACCTGGTAAAGATTGAGATAATGTTGTGAATGCTTGTGGATCCATACTTGCTTGAGCCGCTTGGAAAATTGCGCCAGCCCCACCCAAAGCCTGTTGTTGTGATACGCCCAACTGTTGTGCAAGAATATCGGTTAAACCAATTTGTCCAGAAGCGATACTGTTTGCAGCTGTTGTTCCTGATGAAATTGCCTGTTGCCCTGTTTGCGCTGCCTGTTCAACCGAACTTAGACCGGTGTCCACTGAATCTATTATATTGTTGCTGCCTCCACTTGAAGCGCAACCCATAATAGTCAGAAGCAGACTTGCGATACCAACGTTTAAATATTTTTTGTTTTTCATAAAGATTCCTTTTAAATGATAGAAATAGCAAATGAATGACAGACCAATTTTCTAATATATATTTTAATACTATCAGAATTTTCAGTATTGAATGAGCTGTTGTGTTCTAAAATATATCAGAGATACTGTCATCACTAAGCTGGTAATAAATTCAAGGTCATATCTAAAAAGCGCCACTAAGAATCCAGCTTCCATTCTAAATGCCGTGTTGCGGAAAAATTCTTAATGACTTATCTGCCATAGGCTCTGTTGTAGAATCTTTCTTGCGTTTTACATTTGAACAAACGCTAGATTTCTCATGATATCCTCAGTCCCAACCTGTTGGTTCATAACCTCGCTCCACAAGACAGCGGTCTACAAAATTTGTATATGTGCGATTTGGTCCCGTTCTTCGAAATAAACCACGTATTAGTCCAACAGTCGCTCCAGATGCCGCGCCAATCATAGACCCCCTGCCTGCAGACCCACTGATTGCACCAGCTACAGCACCACTTGCCGCACCCATACCTGCACCCATGGCAGTACTACTTGCAACGTTCTCAACGGCATCTGAAGAGGATGCGTATTCTTCCGCAATTGCTTTGCATTCGGCAATATCTCGGTTAGTTTGTTCCTGCCCAGTCTTTTTAAAGTGAGCATTTGGGTAGAGAACTGGTTTTGGACCTGCGCAACCAACAATTATAAAACATCCGACCATTAAAATTGGGATGATTTTTGCTTTTGAATTATATTCCTCTTTCATACTCGCCCCTTTTTTCTGCTTTATATTGTGTAAGATGAGAAAAGAAGTGAACTAGTTCCTGGCGACAAAATAAATATCACTTCAACCAATCATATTACGTGTACATCAAAGAAATAGTGTTTTGTTTTTTAGTTGAACTTCATAAGGGTACCTCTAAAAATTTCGTTTTTTAAACAAGACAAGATGAAAAAATATTGATGCGACATATGGTTGATAGGTATGGAAATATTTTTTGTAAGTAACGCAGCAAATGCAGCTTTAGGTAACCTACCAAAGTCATTGCTGGCTTTGGCTGCGTGATTTAGCAGCGTCTTTAGCAAGGGCTATTTGTTTGTCTGTTAAATATAAAAGTGCAGCTATTTTTCGAATAACATGCCGTTCATGAGAATCAATTTTTCCATCGGCGAGTGCTATAAGCCAAAGATCTTCGATTAATTCGCAGCGTTGTGAATTATTCCAAGAGTCACATAATTGACGTGTGAAGCCGTGTAAACTAGTCAACTTATCGGAGGTGTCTTCAGCTAAAACAACGAGCTCTTCAATTTCTTCACAGGATAAACCAAATTGCTTTTGTAATTGTTCGGCCATCTTCTGGTTCTCAAACAAATCGATATTGTTATCCGACTTGATCACTTCAAACATCAGAGTTGCTGCAGCTAATGCGATATCATGTGAATCGGGTTTTGTTAAGGCATTGTTGTCAGTGAAGTGCTCTTTTACAAATTGTTTAAATGTTTTTATCATATTGAAATTTTTCTATACTTTTTTAGAATCGCAGCATCTATGAATTTGTCTGTATAAAATAGAATAATCATGATTGACGAGATTGGGTTGTTAAAAATCAACTTAACGCCCCATTAAACTACCTAGAACCCCGAAAGTAACTGTTCCAATAACCATAAGAATTATCATCGCTGGAATAGATACTATCGCGGCTTTGACCATAAATATAACCATTGATAAGAACGGCATTTTGATATCAACGATATCTACTTTATTTGTACTTTTGTTATCCATACTTTAAATCTTTGACTTTCTGGTGAAAAAACCGTCATATTACAGGACTCTGACGCTGTGCCAAAGGTTAAGCTATACATGGGGAGGTGAAAATAAAGGAAAAACGTATGAAGGAAGAAATTCTAAAAAAGTGCAGTGGCAATGAGTCGAAAGAAAGGAACTGAAATATTTTATTCAGGATTATCAATTACTACAATTTACATCTGCGGCATACCACGATTACTGATATGACCCTAATAGGGCTTGAAAGATATGCTTAGAAGTGTATCCGGTTTCGCGTGACTACAACACCGGTCGTTTATTGTTCTTAAGCGGTCATTCGTCGGTAACGGCGTAAGTGTTTTGGAACGAGAAAATGCCGCATCGATCAGATAGCCCACATGTACTCTTACACTAAAAAAACCCAGCGCAAAGTGCTGGGCTTTTTATTAGATCAAGAGCCGATCAAGGTGCCTGGATATTTGATGCCTGCTTGCCCTTCTGACCTTGCGTCACATCAAAGGTGACCTTTTGACCCTCTGTCAGAGTCTTGAAACCACTCATATTAATTTCGGAAAAATGTGCGAATAAATCATCGCCACCATCATCAGGTGTAACAAACCCAAAACCTTTTGAATCGTTAAACCATTTAACTGTACCTGTTGCCATGTGATTACTTCCTTTTTAAAAATGACGGGAAAAACCCCCGAAAAACTACCTGAATCGAAGATTGCACATGGAATACCAGTACTGCAAAAGCTTTGAAACAAATATATTAAGATCTTTTACTCTGATTGTGACTGAAAGTCTAGCGAATTCTAAGATACGAATTGACTCAAGAAAAAATTATCGAAGAATGCC
>JAJFJJ010000117.1 GCA_021774195.1 Nitrosomonas sp.
ATTATTCAGCACATCAAAGTAACTGTTCAGATTGCTCCTATAATTCGTCAGTTCAAGGCACAAAATGTGAGTTTACACGTGTAAATGATCATTTTGTAACACCGAAATGGCGGATTATAGGGGTAAGCTGAATAGTTACAAAAAAAGTTTGTTTGGGGATGATGGAAATGGGCTAGGATGTGGGACAGACCATTTCAATCAGACTCAATTGAAGCTATATTTCAAGGCTTAATGCCATTGCCAGCTTATCAATCGAGCCTGACTCCATCAGTTACTGTTTAGTTTAAGGACAAGTGGCAAAAGCACTCGTATCGGTTATTGCTGGCGCTACTGTTCCTAATGGGTTATTAAAACGATTAACTGTTCCAGTATCCGTATCTGTAACGGTTAATGTATATTCCACATCCGTTGTCCCCGCCGCAAAGACCCAAAACCTTTCGTTAATATCACAGCCATCAAATACGCGCACAAGCGTATCCACATTTGTGTTGTTAAAAAAGTAAAATGCAGCAGAATCATCCGTTGCCATTATGACATTCGCTTGGCCGCTTTCTGTTTCGTTTTCCCAATCTATTCCTACCTGAAACCTGCCATTATTAAGACTTGCTATCTGGCCAGGATTTGATGGCATCGCTACAAAAGTGCCATTCTGATCCCTGTGATTAAATGGGCCTCCGAATCCACCTACACTGACAGTACCATTGAATATCGATGTTGAATCATTTAATCTAAAATTCAATGTAATCTGATCTTCTATTATCTCGAAATTTCCTAGAGCCCCAGGTATGGTTGCTCTGTGGAGAGTTTTCAACATCACCGGTTCATCTGGGAAGTCATTACTAAAATCAAACGTCCAGTCTTGGGTTCGGTCTACGTCAAAAACATTGCCCACATTAGCAATCTGGAGTTTTGTACTGCTAATGTTTTGAACCACGTTTAAGGTTGCACGATATGTGTTTTCATTAAAAATTACGCAGTCAAGTTCCACCTGTGCGGTAGATGGGTTAAACCGATTGCTGGGATTAATTGTACCTGTTTCCGAAATCCCAACTTGCTCTACAGGTAAAAATCCATTATTGCCAACAATTCCAACTTTCGCATCAAAAATACTACCGTCAATTTCAATACCATTGATATCTATCTGATTGGTTAATGGGTTAACTAATGCAATACCATTATCACACGGGCCGACCGTGGCATGTGTGGCAATGCTACTCGTGGAGAATACTAGAACAGCGACAAGCATCTTTGTATTATTCATTAATTTTACTCCTATTTTTTAGTTCAGTGAGCCTCTTGCAAAGCTTATAAAAGTATAGGGGATAGTGGCTAGAACAGCCAGAGAAAGAAAACAACTTGCACAAAAATGTTAAAATAGAAGCATCAAAACGAATCTAAAAGTAACTATAAATTAGTTATTTGTAAGGTTTTTATCATAATACTGAGTAACTATACAAGATTCATTATTTTCCTGGCTGGAAGAGGAATTAGGTGAGTAGGTAGGAGAGCAACAAGAGCAGCTTCGCTCCCAAGGCTAATTTGTTCTACCCCCACAAGCCAGTAAATACGGGCATAATCAATACAATGCTGGACATTCGCGAGGAACACTGACGTAAAAGAGCCTCAATAAAACTCGATAGAGATCAGTGCTTGCAGCTTAAGGAAATTGTCGTTCGCCTTGATACTAGCCAAAACGCGCACACTACCAAAAACTTATGCAGAATCATCATTACCTTGGGTCTACCTTTCCAATTGGCGAGATGCACTATATTATGTTTGCAACAAGAAATTTGTAGTGCCAACTGGACCATCTTAATATTTCTACCTAATTACCACTATTGATAAGCCGGTATTATAATTTCAATACAATTAGTCGATTGATATGGTGCTTAGAGTGCATTGTTGTTTATTTTTGGCAAGGCGCAGTGAGAAGTGAACGAGTTCAGAACGAGGTGCAACGCAGCAAAAGATAAAGAACAGGGTGCTATAAGCATCATAGCGTGGTTCACCTTTAAGGTGCGTAACATTTGATAAAATATTTGTTTTATTTCATAAGATTAGCCAATTCTGGAGCGATTAACTGATTTTTCTAGGTTAAATGTTAATTAGGAATTTCTATATCGTATTTATTCGGTAATTATTGTTTTATGGTGATGAGAACGGGCAAAAAAAAACCTGCCCTCGTGGCAGGTTTATTTAGGAAAAATAAGAAACTTAGCTTTTCAGTGTTGTCGTTCTGCGACGTGCTGCAAAACCTACTAAACCTAATCCAACCAACAACATTGCGTAGGTTTCTGGTTCTGGAACTGGGCTGACCTGAATGCTTCCACTATAGGTCGCTGTCTGATTTGGATTGATTATATGTCCGTCAAGATGTAATTTAAAGGTGTCACCAAGATTAGCCTGTGGTACAGCAAAATTAAATGTTGATAGCGTTCCACCTACACCGCTGCCTATCACTGTATTAGTAGTAACATTCGTTAAAACAAAGTTATCAAATACTGTGTTGAAGAATGGTGCTGCTGGGCCAAAACCACTAATTGTAACTGCGCCGCCCAGTAGTGACTGAACCGCATTAGGCATTAAAAAAGTGTAATCGTCATCAAAAAATCCAACAGAGCCGCCAAGATCGGGTACACCCACATCAGGACTACTAAATGTTAAGCCCCACCCATTACCAACCGGACTCCATCCTGACAAAACTTGAGTGTTAGCGCTTGCTGTTCCGATACCAAAACTAAGTACAAAAGCAATGACCATCATTCGTAATGAATTTTTCATTTGATTCCTCCAAAGAGTTTAATAGTGTTTTCTAAACAAATAAAACTGTAACGACGAATGCATAGTAATGTATTGAATGAGAAACAAATAGAGAGGATACTCCTAATTTCATAGGACATTTACGCCTAATTTTTCAGGACAATTGTCTTAGGAAAAAGAGGTCTTATATATAAGATCAAGTGTAGGTGGGCTGTGCGAAATGCGTGTTTACTCATGGAATTATTTTCAGTTTGATTAGTCGCTCATTTAGCTCAATAATGGAATAGACTGACAACGTTTTATCCTAGAAAAATCAGTTGAACACAGAATTTGTGTTGAATCTTAGGTCACAAGACAAGGCGCCGTTGGCAGCCAATGGCCGTAGTCCTTGGCAAGGGCGCAACACAGTATTGTGGCCTAAGATTCAATGCAAAACTGTGTAGCGTTATTACAATCACCTTCATGGCGTGCAAAACGCTTTGTTTTCATATGTAATTCAGTAACTTATATTCGGTTTTAGCGGTCAACTGATTTTTCTAGGTTTATCATCTCAAGGGCATAATGATCAAAAGACAAGCTTAATTAAGACAAGCTGCTCCATATGGATATGGAGAATATAAAAGTAAGGAGTCATACCCAAATCACCATCACCAATCGTCAGCATTCCAACACTAAAGCCGGTAATAGAAAAACGCCTAGTCCATAACGAACTAAGCGCTTATTTTACTTGGTAGGCCATGAGAGATTCGAATTCTCGACCAATGGATCAAAGGGGCATGTAACCAGCTGTTATTATTGTGATTACAGTGTTTCGATCGTGCCAGAAAGTTAACTTTGCAATACCCTTACTTTGCCTCAGCATACTCAATCGAATAGTCGATTTCTAGTTCACCTTGAATATTTATATCCGAGTACGGGTTAATATCCTTTTTGAAATCTCTGGCTTGTCTAGGCGGAATATAAACATAAATGTATTCATCTATTTCTGAAATAGTAATACAATCACTTTTGTCGTTACTCGAGCAGTCTCTAATTGCCAATTTCATCTGCGCGCCACTGAGAGTGTATTTGTCTGAGTTATTCATAATACGACCAGTGAGCTCGTAGTGACTATTTGTAGGCTCTAAAGACAGGTTCTCAAAAATTAATTCAGATGGCAGAATCTTTGTTTTGGGACGATTTTCTTCGTATGCTTGATACTGCCAAATTAACACCCCCCCGACAATACCGGTCAAAGCAAGAAAAATCGCAAATTTTCTAAACCCTGCGGACACCGTAAGCAATACCAATATCACTATGACTGCAAGCCATTTCATAAATTAAGATTCCTTCTCTAAAAAATACTAATGAAGCACAAAAAACCGTCGCGCCAGATCCAACATGTCAATCAGCATTGGGATTTTCTCAGAAAATAGCGCGTATATTTGCCAATTTAATTTTTACACTGAATAGTTAGTTCAATATAGCTGCTGATACTGGAAAATATTAGAATCTGATTTACAGTAGCTTGTCTGAAACTAAGACTTTCCAGAGTAACGATCTCTATCCTCCTGCCAGCTTAACCGAGAAACCCATTTTCTCGAGATAACTTCTCAATTTGTCGCGATGATCTCCTTGAATCTCAATTGTCCCCGCTTTATAAGTTCCGCCCGAACCACAATGCGCCTTGAGCTTCTTGGTAAGTACTAACCAGTATTCTTCATTCTGAGGGAGTTCGAAAAGGACACTGACCGATTTGCCGCCACGACCCCTTTTTTCGATTCTAATTTTGAGAGTCAGCTCAGTAGGAATTATCTCCTGATCCAAACGGCATTGGCAGGGATTCAGGCCACATTTTTCACATAAACCCTTATGAGAGCCATCCGTAGCAAAGACGAGGCGACAATTGTTGTTTTGAGACATTTTTTCCTTAATTCAGTGCACCATTAACAGTCGATAATTAACCTGTGCATGGCGAATGACTAATTTTCGCCAAAAATATAATTCGTTGCTAGTACTCTTTCAACTTGATATTGCCGAGTGCAGCGTTACCGTGGTGTTTTGCAATAAGGCGCAGTACACAGGAAAGGGTTATTCCCTTTTCAAGTACTGCAACGCGATTGCAGGACACCACGGTAACGCCCTTTGGGTGA